>JAWVYE010000375.1:0-2666 GCA_033722905.1 Desulfobulbales bacterium | reverse complement strand
TTACCAAGGAAGCCCCCAATTACCGTATCGAAGGCTAACACCCTTGGACATTAAAAATTAATGGTAAATTTTTTCAGAACATAGCTTATCCGCTTAAATATATTTCTGTAATCAAAACTCAAAAACTGTTTGCCTGATGGATATCCATAACGAAAAAATTCTCATCCTCGATTTCGGCTCCCAATATACTCAATTGATTGCCCGGCGTGTACGCGAAGCCCATGTATATTGTGAACTGCACCCCTTTGACATGGAACTTGCGGCAATAAAGGAGTTTGCCCCCAGGGGAATTATCCTGTCAGGCGGGCCCAAGTCCGTTTACGACAAAGGCGCTCCTGCAATTGAGGAGGCCCTGTTTGAATTGGGAGTGCCGGTTCTCGGCATATGTTACGGCATGCAGCTCATGGCTCGTCATTTCGGGGGCAGGGTTGTGCCGGCCGGCAAGCGTGAATACGGGCCTGCCGACCTGTTGAGCGAAAACTCCCCCGGCCCTGTTTTTGATGGATTCTTTGTTGAAGGCAGGAGCCCTGTTTGGATGAGCCACGGCGATCATGTGGAAAAAGTTCCCCCGTCTTTTGAGATCGTCGCCAAAACAGAAAACGCTCCGGTGGCTGCCATCCAGGATGTGAGCCGCAACTTATACGGTGTGCAGTTTCATCCCGAGGTCAACCATACGCCCCGTGGTGAAATCATCATTGATACCTTTGTCCGCAAAATCTGCAGTTGCCAGGGACAATGGACCCCAGGCCAGATTATTGAAGACGCAATCACCCGGATCCGGGAAGAGGTGGGTACTGAGCAGGTCATTCTCGGCCTGTCCGGTGGGGTGGACTCTTCGGTTGCTGCAGCGCTCATAAACAGGGCGATCGGTGACCAGCTCACCTGTGTTTTTGTTGATAATGGCCTGCTGCGCCTGGCTGAGGGAGACCAGGTGATGGCAACCTTTGCCGAGAATATGGGAGTAAAAGTCATCAGGGTAAATGCCGAGGACCGCTTTCTGCAAAAGCTTAAAGGCATCACCGACCCTGAACAAAAACGCAAGATCATCGGCAATCTCTTTATTGATATATTTGAGGAGGAAGCTTCCCGCATCACCAACGCCTCCTGGCTTGCCCAGGGCACCATCTACCCTGATGTCATAGAGTCGGCCGGGGCTAAAACCGGCAAGGCCCACAGCATCAAGAGCCACCATAATGTCGGGGGCCTGCCCGAGTATATGAAGCTCAACCTGCTGGAACCCTTAAAAGAACTGTTTAAGGACGAGGTGCGGGCCATAGGTGAGGAGTTGGGGCTCCCGCACCAGATGGTCTGGCGCCACCCCTTCCCCGGACCGGGCCTTGGCGTCCGCATACTCGGGGAAGTAAAAAAGGAATATGCCGATATCCTGAGGCAGGCTGACGCCATATACATCGAGGAATTGTACAGAAGCGGTTATTACGATAAGATCAGCCAGGCCTTCGCCGTTTTTTTGCCGGTGAAAAGTGTTGGTGTAATGGGGGACGGCCGCACTTATGAGTTCGTAATAGCTCTGCGGGCTGTGGAAACCAAGGATTTCATGACCGCTGACTGGACAAAGTTACCCTATGCTCTGATGGGCCACATTTCC
This sequence comes from Desulfobulbales bacterium, assembly GCA_033722905.1. Lineage (GTDB taxonomy): Bacteria > Desulfobacterota > Desulfobulbia > Desulfobulbales > BM004 > BM004. Next base: position 1,060 of record JAWVYE010000375.1, on the reverse strand, counting down.
AGCCGCATCATAAATGAGGTGCGTGGAGTTAACCGTGTCACCTATGATATTTCCTCAAAACCGCCCAGCACCATCGAGTGGGAATAAAAAAAATTCTTCTATTCCCGGCTGCAGGGAATACAAACCTGCTTACCCATAACTCTCCTGAGCCTCGGCTCCATGACCTTCTCACCGCAGGATTCACACGCAAAGCTCTTATAGATCTTGGCTGGTTCAGGCATTGCCACTGCAATCCGTTTCACCGCAAACAGGTCTGAATCATCTGCTTCGAGCAACGCTTGCATTTTACGGGCCTTTCTGTCCTGCACAACGGATGTAACTTCCGCTGACCGGTCTCCGGCGGCATATCGCTGCCAGATTTCTTCGCTATATGGGTCTTCGGGCCCCGGTTCCCACTTGACCGCGATACGTATGGCCTCCGGATGCGGTCTTCTGATAAAGGTATAGACCTGTTTGCCATAATCCTTGAAGATCAGGTTGCCCTTGCCGAAAGTACAGCCGCATAGAAGCTGTATGGCATCAACTGCGCAGGAATTATTCTCCACCACAGCTACAAGTTCTTCATCCCTGGCACGCAACGCCAATTCTTTGAGTGCCAGGCTTGCGACCCTGTAGCCAATGGCCAGGCCCGGGCATGCATGTCCGTGGAATATTACCGCATCATCAAAATTCATTTTCTCTCCCCTGTTATCAAGACTCTACTCTTTCTTTGTGGATGCTTTTTTACGGTATGTTCAGTTTCATTGTCGGCAAATATACTCCTGGCGACTATTATCTGGCAACATGTCTGTCAATCATCTGGTTGTTTTGTTACCAGATAATCGTTGGTTTGATTCGTTCACCAGTAAAAAACCGGTGACAGTCACATTACTGAACAAATGATTATTGGCAGGCAGAGACACTGCTCGACTCGGTGGAGCAGTATAAAACTAAAACGATCCTTTTCTTATTCCAAATAAGAAGCATTATAGAAAATTCGATTTCTCCCCCACACTTCAGCAAAAAAATTCTTCACAGTAGCATTTTTTTCTTTACCAACTATACTAGCCCCCAAGAAATT
>JAWVYE010000374.1:0-2668 GCA_033722905.1 Desulfobulbales bacterium | reverse complement strand
CTTTTCCTTTAAAAGTTCATTTTTGTGGCGATCAATAAACTCAAACTTCATACAGAAGACCTTCAGGTCGCTGTAGGTTGAATCGGCCAGAATTGTAAAGAGGTATACCAGCCACTGGCGGCAAGGCTCATCAAGGTATAGAAGCTTATACCAGGCCATGGCCCGCTGAGTTTCGAGCAGATTTTTCTCCATGCGCTTATCAAACTTAAGTCCGGGCAGGATGAATTTCAGAAGATCAAAATCGGCCATCCGGCGGATGGCCGGGATGGGGTTTTCCTCTGAAAAAATAAGTTTCAGCTCCGTGAAGCAACGGCTCCCGAAAAAACGATTGAAAAGGTTCATCTTTACTGCATTTTTCAAAAGTTTTTCCGTGTGCTTGCCAATGGTGAATGCCATGCGTTGCTCAAAGCGGATCGCCCTGAATATGCGGGTGGGGTCCTCCACAAAGCTCAAGTTATGTAAAATACGGATACGCCGTTCTTTGATATCAGTCTGGCAGTTGAAAAAGTCGACCAGGGTGCCGAACTTTTGCGGATTAATATTAATAGCCATGGCATTGATGGTAAAATCACGGCGGTATAAATCCAGCTTCAGTGATGAAAGCTCTACTGTGGGCATGGAGGCAGGGTACTCATAATATTCAAGCCTGGCAGTTGCCACATCAATATTGAAACCATCTGGCATGATTACCAGTGCCGTGCTGAATTTTTCATGGGTCCGGACAGTGCCGCCTAAATGTTCTGCAAGCTTCTTGGCAAACTTGATGCCGTCGCCCTCAACCACAATATCCAGGTCCAGGTTTTTTATGCGCAGAAGCAGGTCACGGACAAAGCCTCCCACTGCATAGGCGGTATATCCGTTGGCTTCCGCCACTTCACCTATTGTCTTCAGAAGAATAATGCTCTTCTTGTCCAGGACCTCTACAATCAGGCTGTTGACATTCCTGTGCCGTTCGATATAGGAACGGTCGTCTGCGGCTATCAGGTTCTTGGGCTGGTGGGCAGGGTCATTGATAAGCAGGTTGAGAAGGTCCGTCCGGGTAATGACGCCCTGCAGCTTGCCTTTCGCCACCACCGGGATCAGGCGCTGGCGGTGCTCAATGATCAATTCCTGGATATCGGCCAGAGTTGCTGATGGAGGCAGGGTGGCAACATCTGTAGTCATATAGTCACTGACCGGCAAATTACCCAGATTATGAAAAATGGCTTTTTCGGCAACCCTTCTTGAAATTATACCGAGAAGCTTGGTCTTGTCCTTAACCACAGGCAGCACGGTAATGCTGTACCGGGTTAGAACCTGGTTGGCGTTTTTTATGGATATATCGGGCGGTACGGTAATAACAGGTTGAGACATCAATTCTCCTGCCAGGCTCTGGGGCCTGACATGCTTATTGAGAAGGCGGACAAGCTTTTCCTCGGCTTCGACCATGGTAATGTTTTTCACCGTGGCAGAAGCTGCAGAGGCATGTCCGCCACCACCGAAATCCCTGGCTATCTCGCCGACGTTAACCTCGGGCACCCGGCTGCGGGCGATGAGGTAGATCCTGTCCTCCATACCGGCAAGGGCGAAGAGGACGTTCAAATTCTCCATGACCATGAAATTCCTGACAAGCAGGGCGAATTCATCCACATACTCGGTGAGGGCAAGTTTCGCCACGGTAATATCTATCCCCTGGATGGTGTAATTTATAGCCGACTTGATAAGTTTGTTTAATATACCCAGCTGATAGACCGTCAATTCCCGGGAAATTGACTGGGATACGGTGTGGAGGTTGGCGCCCTGCTCAAGAAGCCAGGATGCAGCCTCAAGGTCAGCAGGTGTTGTGGTGGCAAAGTTAAATGACCCGGTATCCTCGTAGATCCCCATTGACAGAAGGGTTGCCTCATCTTTGGTAACGGCAATACCCTTTTCACGAAATAACTGGGTAAAAATTGTTGAAGTGGAGCCTACCTGCTTGATGACTTCCACTTCACCCTTGAGGTCTTCCGGGGTATCCGGATGATGATCATATATATGAAGTTTAATGCCGGGGTTATTCAGACACTTGGCAAAATTGCCGATCCGCCTGGCCTGGCGGGTATCAACAAGGATAAGTGTTGTCACCTTTTTCAGGGGGATCTGCTTCTGGCGCTTGAAATCAAGGTAAAGGTGGCTTGACTGGGCAAAGAAGTCCCTGATGTTTTTCTCCTGGGAACCTGAAAATGCCATGACCGCTTCGGGATAGAGTTTTTTGGCAGCCACCATGGCGGCAAGACTGTCAAAATCAGCATTCATATGTGTGGTTATGACTTCCATATAAAAAAGGGGGCAAGGGTTCGAGGTGTCAAGGGGTCGAGGGTCAAAATATTTAATCTGACTACATTAACTTTTTAGTTCTGGAATAAATGAAGATTTCCGATTTTCAATCCCGTGTGGCGATCGTCGGCAGTTTCTTATGCCGACGAACCTGGAAACCTCGCAACCTTGAAACCTATTGTTTACTGCATTTTATCCAATAGCTGTAAGATTGCCAACATGCAAATACAAGAATTACCTGCACAGCAATGTCATCCCCGTGGGTGGAATTTTTTATGCAGGCTCTTGAGGCGCCTGCTTTCTACATGGGTATAGAGCTGAGTGGTTGATATATCCGAGTGCCCCAGCATGAGCTGCACTGAACGCAGGTCTG
>JAWVYE010000373.1:0-2673 GCA_033722905.1 Desulfobulbales bacterium | reverse complement strand
CTGCAAAATTGGCGCGTTCACGATCCATGCGGGTAATGCATATTATTGTGGGAATCTTCCGCTCTTCAATAAAATCTGTGAATTTCGCTGTCTGGTTTTTGACACCCGTCGCCGCCCCTATGCAGAACAGGGCGCTATCGGTGACCTTGGCGACAAACTTGGACTCATTGATAAAGTTATCGTCACCGGGGGTATCGGCCAGAAAAACTTCGTGCTTGTTCCAGGTGTAGTGATTAAATGCTGCACTGATGGTAATCTCACGCTTGATTTCTTCAGGCTCAAAATCCATAGCGGAAGAACCATCGTCCACCTTGCCCTGACGATTCGTTTTGCCGGCACTAAAAAGCATGGCCTCAGCCAGGGTGGTTTTACCGCAATTACCATGTCCCAATATCGCTACATTCCTAACCTGCTTGACGTCAGTCATTTAACCCTCCAATTTGCAACGCACACAATTCATTCACATCCGGCCCGCTTTAATAATTCATTGGGCTCCAATTTATTCATTTAAATTCAATCTGTTATAACCATATTGATGCTCTTGGCTAAAAGAATACTAAATATAAAGCAATGCATACTATTCATAAGCTTGCGGCAAAGTCAAGCAAGAACATTGTCTTCTTTGCATTAGCCTGCTAGAGTAGCAAAAATTTTGGACGTTTCACTGCTAAAATGACCAATAATTTTCTCCGACAATTTACCAATGGATCAACCAGCAGAAGATACCGGCAGAATTGCCCGATCAGCGTCAAAGGTCAGCATTGCTGTCATGTGCAGCCGTTTACTTGGCCTGGTCAGAGAGCAGGCCTTTGCCGTATTATTCGGGGCAGGGTTTGCCTTTGACGCTTTTGTCGTGGCCTTCAGGATACCCAACCTCCTGCGTGACCTGTTCGGTGAAGGGGCTTTAAGTGCCGCCTTTGTTACCGTATTTTCAGATTACGATGAAACCCGGGGGGCTGAACAAACCTGGCGTTTAGCCGGCAACGTCCTTGTTTTTATCACCATTGTCCTCAGCATGATCACTCTCATCGGTATCCTTTTTGCCGATGAGATAGTCCTGGCCCTGGTTGATGCAGACTTTGAAAGAATTCCGGGCAAAGTTGCGTTAACCCGTGTTCTCACCATGATCATGTTCCCTTTTCTCATTTTCATATCGCTTGCATCAGTAGTCATGGGGATCCTCAATACCAAGGGACGGTTTTTCATTCCCGCCCTTGCTTCGAGTTTTTTCAACCTGGGCTCCATCATCGGCGGTGTGACTCTTGCTTTTTTACTGAAAGAAAATGGTCAACCCTCCATTATCGGCATGGCCATAGGCACCTTGATAGGAGGTATTCTACAGCTGGGAGGTCAGCTGCCATCCCTGGCCCGCATTGATTTTAAGTTCATACCGCATCTTAACCTCAAAGATCCGGGCCTGCACCGTATCCTGAAGTTAATGGCACCCGCTGTTTTCGGACTCGCTGCCCTGCAGATCAATATTTTCATTAACACCTACTTTGCCTCTTCCCTTCAGGAAGGCAGTCTGTCCTGGCTGAACTACGCCTTTCGCTTTTTTCAATTCCCGGTGGGTGTTTTCGGGGTAGCCATCTCTGTGGCCGCCCTGCCCCTCCTGTCCAGGCAGGCTGCCACAAAAGACCTCGACCGACTGAAGGAAACATTTGCCTCCTCGCTCACCATGTCATTTTCCCTGACCATACCCGCAACCTTAGGATTGATCCTCCTTGCCGACCCGGTCATCAGGATAATTTTCGAACACGGCAGCTTCAGCGCAGAGGACACTTACAAAACAGCGGCAGCCCTCCGGTTTTATGCGCTGGGCCTCTTTGCCTATGCTTCTGTCAAGGTTATGGTGCCGGTCTTCTATGCCCTTGATGATACGCGATATCCTGTTGCCGGCAGTTTTCTTGCAGTGGGTGTCAATATAATCATAATCCTGCTGACCATTGCCCCCATGCAGCACAAAGCACTGGCCCTTTCAATTTCCGGAGCCATGACGGCAAACTTCCTGTTCCTGGGTATTATCCTGTACAGGAAACTCGGTGGCTATTCCCTTTCTTACCTGGCAGCCGGATTAGGAAAAGTCGTCAGCGCCAGCATTCTGATGGGTGTCTATATCCTGGGGGGCATTGCCATTCTTGCAAATTGGATGCAGAGAGGATTTCTGAACGAACTGACAAGTGTGTTCTTTTTCATCCTGTCCGGCGCCGCAGTTTATGGGTTTGTTCTTTATCTCCTCAGGTTTAAGGAATTCAAGCTGGTAATTGATACCATGGCCGGTAGAATAAAGGGCTGAAAGAAATAAATTTCCCCCTGCCGGTGAAAATTTCCAGGTTCCGAACGTGTAATTTGGCTGAACCGCCTGAACTTTTAAAAAAGCTGCAGACATATTTACACAAATATTATTTGAATCAATCTGCCGATGGATTAATATGATAAAAACAACTGTTGCATGAGATCTATCAGGATAAGACAACACCCGGCAACCGATGTGTTTTGCTGACTTAGCTCAGCAACCACATTTTCCCAGGTGTTTTACTTGTATTGGAAACTGGTTCAAGACGGCTTTCGGGCATGATTTTTCAGGGCCTGGCATACAAGTGTTCCCACAATTAACAAGGAGATAAAAATGGGCTTATTTGACTTTGTAACCAAAGCAGGAAGCAAGTTGGG
>JAWVYE010000372.1:0-2674 GCA_033722905.1 Desulfobulbales bacterium | reverse complement strand
TCAGGCATCTGGTCATAAAGGGTTTTCACTGCAGGCTCCATCTTCTTGGAAATTGTCCCGGCAACGATCATGACATCACACTGCCTGGGGGATGGCCTGAATACTTCCGCACCGAAACGGGCCAGGTCAAAACGTGAGGCTCCCGTGGCCATCATCTCAATAGCGCAACATGCCAGGCCGAAGGTCATGGGCCACAGTGAATTGGCCCGGCCCAGGGACAGGATTTTGTCCAGGGTGTCGAAATGAATTATTGGAGGTTGTACGTCTTGCGGTCCCACTTGAACACTCCCTTTTTCCAGGCATACACCAATGCCAACGATAAAATGCCGATGAAAATCAAAATTTCAATAAAATCACGGATTGCAAAGCCTTTGTCATATGCCAGGGCCACAGGAAAGAGAAAAAGGACATCAACGTCAAAGGCTAGAAACATCAGGGCATAGAGATAATAGACAATGCCGAACCTGATCCAGGCTTCCCCGATAGGCTCCACACCGCATTCAATGCTCTGCTGGGTCTTATTTGAAATGTTTCTGGTAGAGCGGGGTGCAAAGATGTGGGCAATAATGAAAGGACCTACTGCCATGAGAAGACCGCCCAGAAAAAAGGCAGCCACATATAGATGGTCTAATATTGGTTGTTCTGCCACACTGAATACTCCCTGTTTAAGGTAGCAAGATAACACGTCTGCTTAGCGGCAGTTTTTTAATTCAATCACTACCCCTTGTCAAGAAAAACTGAGGTTTGATTTTTGAAAAAGCCCTTGGCTCGGAGCCCTTGATAACAGAAGGAAGTACCACAATGTATCAGTAAAAAAATGGGGGTCGATTTTAGAATTTGGTTACCTGCCTGCAACAGCAACCGATTAGGTATTTTTACCCACAACCAAAATAGGCATTTTTACCAGGTCGGAAAAAGAGTTCAGACTTCCCTAAAAATAATTTTTCAGGAACCGCCCAAAAGTTGCTCGACACTTACCAGTTGAATGCAGATGGCAACAAGTTCCATGGCAGTTTTTACATCTGCAGCAGACGGAAAGGATGGGGCAATGCGGATATTTCTGTCCCGGGGATCCCGGCCGTAGGGGAAGGTAGCCCCCGCAGGTGTCAGCTTCACTCCTGCGGCGGCAGCTCTTTTAATCACTTTTTGGGCGCAGCCCTCGAGGGTATCGATACTGATAAAATATCCTCCCTTGGGCCTGCTCCACGTCGCTATGCCGGCTCCTGCAAGCTCTGTATCCAGGACATCCAGCACTGCGTCAAACTTTGGTTTCAGGATGGCGGCATGTTTCTTCATATGCGCCTCGATGCCGGCCGCATCCTTAAAGAACAGAACATGGCGCAGCTGGTTCAGCTTATTGGGGCCGATGGTCTGAAACTGCATCTTGGACAGAATAAATTCAATATTTTTTCTGCTGGCCGCCATCATGGCCACGCCGGAACCTGCAAAGCTTATTTTGGATGTGGACCCAAAGAGATATACCCTGTCAGGGTTTCCTGCTTCCTTGCAGGCAGCCAGTAAGTTTTTCAATGGATCAGGGACATTGGAAAAGTGGTGAACCGCATAGGCGTTATCACAGAAAATCCTGAAATCCTTTGCTTTGACAGGCATGGAGGCAAGCCTGTCCACCACTGCATCCGAATACGTAATGCCGGTTGGATTGCTGTACCTGGGAACACACCAGATTCCCTTGACAGCTTCGTCTGCGGCGACGAGTTCTTCAACCATATCCATGTCAGGACCGTCATCATTCATCTCTATGGTTATCATCTTTATACCGAGGTATTGACAGACAGCAAAATGGCGGTCATATCCCGGGCTGGGACAGAGAAATTTAACCGTGTCAAGGCTCCCCCAGGGCGTTTCACTGTTATCAACACCATAGACCAGTGCACCCATAATAGTGTCGTGCATCATTTTGAGGCTGGCATTGCCGCCGATGATTATCTCATCTTCAGCAACTTCCAGGTACCTGCTGAAAAGGGTCTTGGCTTCCTGTATACCGTCAAGCCCCCCATAGTTACGGCAATCCACCCCTCCCGGTGAACGATACTCCCGACTGATATTACCGGTCAGCATTTCCATGGCAAGATCAAGCTGTTCGGGACTCGGTTTGCCGCGGGTCATATCCAGTGTCAGCTCTTTGGCCTGAAAAGCACTGTACCGGGCAAGCAATTTTTCCTTCAGCTCTTGTAATTCAACTGGGCTAAGCTCTGCATACAGGGTCATCGCATCGTTCCTTTCAGTGAAATAATCTATAAATAAAGGGCACTCTATTCATTATACCAGCAATTCCGGTTTCAGTCGTAATGCACCTCTTTCAGGAAAAGGCCGCGGGCGGGAGCTGTAGCCCCTGCAACCGACCGGTCCCTGGCAGCCAGAATGTCGGCAACGTCAGAGGCGGCCAGCTTGCCCTGGCCGACCTCCAGTACTGTGCCGACAATATTTCTTACCATATGCCGGAGAAAGCCGTCACCGGTCATAACAAACATATATTTTCTTTTCCCTGTTTTATGGACGTTCGCTGCAAAAATCGTGCGCACCGCTCCCCGGCCTTCACCTGCAGGGTCCCTGGAGCCTGAACCCTCAAAACTGGAAAAATCATGAGAACCTGTGAGGAAATCCAATGCCTCCTCCATGGCTGCACAATCCGGCTCTGAAAAAACATGGGTGC
>JAWVYE010000371.1:0-2681 GCA_033722905.1 Desulfobulbales bacterium | reverse complement strand
CCCTGCCGGCAAGGGCAAAGTTGTTCTGGATTTCAGCCAGCTCACCGTCGCTGTCTCCCAAAAATATTCCTGCCAGGCCACCGTACAGGGTAATACGGTATTTTTGCAGACTCAGAGGGTCGTTTATCGTCAGGCCCAGTGATAAATCAAAGCCGCCGCTGCCGGTCAACTTGTCATAATCTCCAGTGGGCAGTTTGATTTCACCGCTGAAAATGAGAGCCCTCTTTCTCCAGGGCCGGCTGTAGGCAGCATTAATGCGGATGTCGCCCAGACCTTTTTCGGAATCAGTCAATTCAAATGAAGTGCCCGAGTTGGCATAGTATGATATCTGCAATTGGTCGCTTTCTTCCTTGGTTCTGCCGTTTTGCGGCATATTGAAAAAATCATGCCAGTCATAGATGAAGTCATCGAGAAAGCCTCCGTCATGACTAATATACGGTATTGCCAGCGACAGCTGCCAATTATCCCGCAGTCCGTAACTTACATTCAGGCTGCCGCGGAATGTTTCGACATCGTTTAAAGTCTCATCATCCGCCTTTATAGAGTAGTTATAGGTGTTGCTTATATTGCTTATGACACCAAATCGCCATTGACCTCGTTTGGTTAATGGATTGTTATCAAGAGAGGGCAGGCCGAATATATGCTTGAGGGGAAGCTGGTTGATATTGTGAAAGGCGCGGACATCAGCAGCCTCAGCAGAACAGATTGTTGCAAAAAGCAGAGCAGTAAGGGTGATTGTTATTATAGCTCGGTTCATTGTCTGGCCTTTGAGATTTTTTCTGTGCCTTTTAATTGCAGGCGTTAGACAACGGCCTGCAAAATCATGAATTCAGGGTATGAAGGTGGTGATTTATGGTTTGGATGTCTAAAATAGCTCCAGGGTAATGTCAAGAAAAAAGCAATCCGGTTTTGGACCAATGGTGCATAATGATGTGATATTGGTATAAATGGTTCAGAACGGTCAAAATGAAAGTTAACTATCTGAAATAAATAATTTTATTATTTCTGTTATGCAACAGCTGTGTGGCAATGCTTCTTCAGGAATGGAGCCGGCAAATAAATTTTTAGGTATTTCTACAGATAAACCTTGACCTGAGAGTTTCATTGTTGAATAGTATCTGCAGTCAAGAATGGTTACTGTTTTCTAATATATTGATAAGGTTGCTATCTGATAATTTTTCCAACAGATGAGGTGGATCCATGAAGATTACGATTGACAGGAATGTTGTTGAATTTGTACCGGAAAATGCCGCTGAGACGGCTTCAATGGAATCGTTATGGCGTATTCTTATCGACTGCGTTAATGAAACCAAGAATATTACACCAATCGGCGAATATGTACCCACTAAAGAGAACCTCGCCAGATTTGTCATTGAAGGAGTACCCGGAGGCAAAACCGTTATGTCTGATGAAGTTTCCGAAGAAGACTGCACCTATCTCTGCCAGATCTGCAATAAGTATATGAATGTTAAAAAAGGCCAGGAAGTGCCCTTATGCTGCGGCAAAATTATGGAGCCTATCGACTGATCTATAACGATACAGGAATATTCACCAGGGCTTAACTTCACGGTTAAGCCCTTTGTTTTTTACTGCTCCTCCACCCGAAACCTATAAAGGGATGAGGGTATCTTCCGTAATTGTGCCAAGGGGATCATAAGTATCCCAGCGTCTGTTCATGATGCCCAGTGGCGGAAGTTTTTTTTCAGAAGCCTCGGCCTGTTGCCATCCCAACTCCAAAGATGCTCAGCCCCTCGCCCCTGGTGCGGGCCGCATATCATGCCCTCCACATGGAGCCAGTATTTCTCCCCGGCACCCAAAGGGTAAGGCCCGGTAAGCGCGGTTATCAGGTCATCGGGCTTTTCCAGGAAATGAGACCATATGTGCACGTAGTTTTTCAGCCTCAGGTCGGGGTGTATCTGGAAAAAAAGATTCAGCTCCTCCGGGTAGAGGGAGAAAAAAGGTCTGAATCTCTGCCCCGGATCCCTGGCTGCGGCAAGACCGGCTGCGTTAGAGGTGAAGACCACAGGGTATTCAAGGTTGTAATGGCTGCCTGCAGTTGAAGCTTTTGCTACAGGGAGCCTGTTGAGCAGGTCAGGCAAAGAGCCCTTGATAATGTAATACTGCGTTTTCTGGGAAGATGACAATTTGCCAGTACCATGGACAGGGTTGTATTTGCGGCATTTATCCGCATGGTGCTGTAATTTTTCGGACCATGACTTGAGGTCGCTTTTCATGATTTAAAGCCCCGAAATAGTTTGCGTCCTGCTGAACAATAATGAAAAAACATTATGGCAGCCGGAATTTCTAATTTTGCGTGGAAATAAGTATAATATGTTTTGATTTTTACCCGGCAAATTATATATTACCCACAATTATCTCATATTTCACCGCAATAGTATAAGCGGATCAGGGTGGCGAAAAGCTTGATCCGGTTTACCGGGATTAATACTCTTCGTTGCCTTGACATTTTGCCATTCATGCACTAGTGTAAAATAGTTATTTTCTAAACGAGTATCACTAGTTTAATGGTATGTCTTTTTGGCGCTTGGTGGTTGGTTTTTGCACTACAACCAGCTGAAAAAGCAAGACTAATTTTAGCTTAAGTACCTTTACCGTTGTTAATATAAAAGGTTTTATTTTCCTGAGGTTTTCAGCCTGCAGTAACTGAACATCTCTGCTGG
>JAWVYE010000370.1:0-2683 GCA_033722905.1 Desulfobulbales bacterium | reverse complement strand
GGCCATTGCCGTTGACACCGAGGCAATAAATACCCTGAACGGAAAATCAGGCATGATAAATGAGGTTGCCGCCAGCCGGCACATTTACATCCAGCTGATCCCCCTGGGGTCCGGTTTCAAGCTGGCAATGTTTGTCAAGCCTTTCGGAACCAATGGTCCGTATTTCAAGCCGGGCCGGGGTGCTGAAAACCTGATGGCCGAAGTCGACGGCCAGAGGCTGCAGACAAAGCGGGACCTGGGCCTGGAGAAAGAAAAGGCGCGGGCTGTGGAGGAAGCTTGTCCGACCCTGATGGCACTTGCGGAGTCGGACCGGGAATGGCTGCTTCAGGAGACCGATACTTGCCTGGAGGTCCTGCTGGAGCTCCAGGAAGTTATGGATGAGGTGGTAATTGAATGGCCTGAAGGCGAAAAAATTGCTGTGCGCCAGGTTGCCACACTGGACAAACTCAATCTGCAGGTCCGCAAGGCCCCTGGCTCCAGGGGGCTTTCATGGTTTTCACTAACCGGGTCCTTAAGCATCGACGAGTCGCTGGTTATTGATATGAAGAAACTTGTGGAATTGGCCGGCAGGAGGTGCGGCCGGTTTCTGCCTCTGGCAAACGGTGAATTTCTGGCCCTGACCGAAGAGTTCCGCCGCCGCCTTGATGATTTTTGCTATCTCACGGAATTGCATCAGCACCCGGACGCTGCCGATCGTTCATTACGGATACATCCTCTGGCAGCCATGGCCATGGAAAATATCATCCATGACCTGGGCAGCCTGGAAGCTGATGAAAGATGGCAGGAGCAGCTACAGTTGATCAGGGAGGCGCAGCTGCTGGATCCCGAAGTGCCTTCAACTTTACAGGCTGACTTGCGGGATTATCAGGTCGAGGGCTACAAATGGCTGTCAAGGTTGGCCCACTGGGGAGGAGGAGCCTGCCTGGCCGATGACATGGGATTGGGCAAGACATTACAGGCCCTGGCAATTATCCTGGAAAAGGCACCTGACGGCCCGGTGCTGATCGTAGCACCGACTTCGGTATGCATGAACTGGCTGCAGGAGGCGAACCGTTTTGCCCCGACCCTGAAAATGCATATGCTCGGGAACAGGAACCGCAAGAAGCTTGTCCAGTCACTGCAGGAGTTTGATGTACTGGTGACAAGCTATACTCTTCTGCAGCAGGAGGCAAAACTTCTCGCCGGCATAGACTGGCATGTAATTGTCCTTGATGAGGCACAGGCCATAAAAAATATGGGCACCAAACGTTCCCAGGCAGCAATGTCCCTTAATGGAAGATTCAAGCTTCTGACCACCGGGACACCGATTGAAAATCATCTCGGCGAGCTCTGGAACCTCTTTAATTTCCTGGTACCGGGCCTCCTGGGTTCACTGGAAAGTTTTAATCAACGTTTTGCAGTCCCCATAGAACGGTACGGGGACCCGGTGGCCAGAAGAAAGCTGAAGAATCTAATCCGGCCTTTCATTCTGCGGCGCAATAAAGCACAGGTATTGGAAGAATTGCCGCCACGAACCGAAATTACGCTGCAGGTGGAAATGAATGCTGATGAGCTTGCCTTTTATGAGGCTGTCCGGCGCCAGGCTCTTGAAAATCTGGCATATGATAATACATTGCCCGGGGGCCAGGGGATCAGCAAGACCAAGGACGGGATACCGGCACCAAGGAACAACGGCAAAGGCTTTACAGTCAAAATCCTTGCCGAGATAATGAGGCTGCGCAGGGCCTGCTGTAATCCGAAGCTGGTTATGCCCGATACCGATATTGTCAGCTCAAAACTGCTTCTCTTTGAAAAGGTGGTTGATGAGCTCCTGGAGAACAGGCATAAATCATTGATATTCAGTCAGTTTGTCGGGCATTTGCAGATTATCCGCGCGTTTCTTGATGAAAAAAAGATTGAGTACCGTTACCTTGACGGCTCTACACCGGTGAAACAGAGGGAAAGGGAAGTAAAAGCCTTTCAGGCGGGCCAGGGAGACCTCTTCCTTATCAGCCTCAAGGCCGGCGGGCTGGGGCTTAACCTGACCGCTGCAGATTATGTCATCCACATGGATCCCTGGTGGAATCCCGCCGTTGAGGACCAGGCCTCGGACCGGGCCCATAGAATCGGCCAGATCCATCCGGTGACTATCTATCGGCTTATAACCAAGCACACCATTGAAGAGAAGATCGTCAACCTGCACCGGGAAAAAAGAGACCTGGCAAACAGCCTGCTTGCTGAAACAGAAACAGGAGGCAGGTTCTCGGTTGAGGAGCTGCTGAACCTGATCCGTGAATAAATAGAAACAGGCAGAACCTTGACCTGCAGGTTTTCTTGACTGTTAATACATTGGAAACATTTACTGTTTGAAACACCCGTCACTTGACGCATTACTGAATTACGCCAACTTGATCATATGTCAACAATCTACCTTGTCCGCCATGGCATTACTCTCGCCAACATGGAAAACCGCTTTGCCGGCAGAACAGACGAGGAACTCCATCCCGAGGGCAGAGAGCAGATCCGTCAGGTCGGGGAACGTTTACGCAACAGCAGTATCAAGGCCATATACTGCGGTCCGGCAAAACGAACCATGCAGTCGGCTGAAATTCTCGGCGCCCTGCTCAACATTCCCTTTCAAGCCCTTGCCGGGCTGGATGAAATCTTGATCCCGCACTGGGATGGTTTGACCAAGGATGAGATC
>JAWVYE010000369.1:0-2697 GCA_033722905.1 Desulfobulbales bacterium | reverse complement strand
GTAGGCGTCTGGCTGGACGCAGGTTCCAGGGATGAACATGACCTGAACAGCGGTTCTGCACATTTTGTCGAGCACATGCTCTTCAAGGGTACAGGCAGACGTTCAGCCCAGCAAATTGCCCGGGAGTTTGATGTCCTTGGCGGTTCGGCCAATGCATTTACCACCAGGGAAAATACCTGCCTGCACGCCACGGTCATGAATTCAAATCTTCCCCAACTAGTTGACTTATTTAAAGATATTCTGGAAAATTCCCTGTTTCTCGATGAAGAGATAGAACGGGAACGCCAGGTTGTTTTGCAGGAAATAAACATGGTCGAAGATATGCCTGATGACCATATCCATGATCTCTTCTCCGCATTACTCTGGGGTAAGCATCCCCTTGGCAAAACAATCCTCGGCAGCCAGGAGATTGTTGCGGCAATGAACTCGCAGAAGCTCAGGGAATATGTGCGGCAATATTATACAACTGACAAGATCGTTATAGCCGCAGCCGGCAATGTTGAGCATGAGTATTTTGTCTCACTGTGGCAAGGTGCCTTTGCGGCATTCGCCCACGCCGGCGAACCGGCCCTTGAGCGCCGGGAACCGGCAATGCTGCCCTCAAGCCGTAAGATATACACCAAGCCGCTGGAGCAGGCCCATATACTCTCGGGCACTTACGGATTTTCAGCAACTGATGCAGACCGATTTGTATTTCTCCTTCTGAATGTACTGCTCGGGGGTAATATGAGTTCGCGTCTTTTCCAGGAGATCAGGGAAAAGAGGGGATTGGCCTATTCCATCTATTCTTACATTGCCTCCTATTCCGACTGTGGCTATCTTGCCATCTACCTGGGAGTAGACAGGGAGTCTGCAAATGAGTCGCTGGAACTGGCGGCCGGAGAAATCAATTTTCTGCAGGGCAACCCGGTACCCGAGGCTGAATTGGCAAATGCCAAGGATTATATCAAGAGCAACCTGTACCTGTCCATGGAGAATATGGAGGCGATAATGACCCGTATTGCCAGGAATGAATTATACTTCGGAAAATACATACCGTTTCGTGAGGTGATAGCAGCCATTGACCGGGTGAGCGGCAAGGATATCCAGAATTTGTGCAGAAAAATTTTCGGCCGCCAGGAATTAACTGTTGCGGGTCTTGGTCCCCTGGAAAAGGCCGGGATAGGCTGAATTATATTGCCGGCCGAACTGAAACTGAAATTTAACTTTACCCGACATGGGATGAAACCGGTTGTCATCAAAATTCATTGGCTCGATCCTGGAACTGCAGCTGACCTGCAGCTGCCCGCGTATCATTCAGCGCAGGCTTCCGGCATGGATGTGGCCGCTGCCATTGCAGGACCTGTTGTTCTGGCTCCGGGAGAAATAAGCATGATTCCAACCAATTTTGCGGTTTCCATTCCACCGGGATATGAGATCCAGGTCCGCCCCCGCAGCGGCCTGGCAATAAAGCATGGCGTCACAATAATCAACAGCCCCGGAACCATTGATGCTGACTACCGTGGTGAAGTTAAAATCGGGCTGGTCAACCTTGGGCCTGAACCATATACCATTCAGCGCGGTGACAGGGTGGCCCAGCTTGTGGTTGCGTCGGTGCAGAGGGCCGACCTGCAGGTGGTTACTGAACTGGATAATACCGGACGCCAGGCCGGCGGTTTCGGCCATACAGGCAAGTAAAAAATTACGATATGAAGTTTTGTGTTCTGGGCAGCGGCAGCAAGGGAAATGCCACCTATCTTGAGTCCGGGGGATCCCGTATACTCATAGATGCGGGCATGTCCGGCATTGAGCTGCAGAGGAGGCTCTCGGCCATTGGTGTTGAGCTTTCCGCCATTGATGCCATCCTGGTCACCCATGAACATAATGATCACATCCAGGGTGTTGGAGTTCTTTCCCGCCGGGAAAAAATTCCGGTCTATGCCAATGCGGCAACTTTTTCAGCTGCTGCGAAAATTATCAAGAACCTCTATTCCTATAACGAATTTGCCACCGGCGAATCCTTTTATTTGCGCAATTTTAAGATCCACCCCTTCTCGGTTTCACATGACGCAGCGGACCCCGTGGGTTTCCGGATTTCAGACAACAGCCTTTCCTTCGGCTACTGCACAGATACCGGCAGGATATCAAAACTCATGCTGCACCGTTTGGCCTCCTGCCGGGCCCTTGTTGTTGAGAGCAACCATGACATTGAGATGCTGCAGAACGGGACATACCCGCCATATCTCAAGCAGAGAATACAATCCGGCCAGGGGCACCTTGATAATATGGCGGCAGCAGCTCTCCTCCAGCAGCTGGTTCATGCAGATCTACAGCATGTTGTACTCGCTCACCTGAGTGAGGAAAACAACCATCCGGAAATTGCATTTCACACTGTTGTGGATGCCCTGGGTAACAATCATAACGGCCGGGAAACAGCCTTCAGGATTTCGGTGGCAAGCCAGGGATGTGCCGGTGAGCTGGTGAATCTGTCGGGAAAATAATAAAGCCGATCTTTGCCTGCAGCACAGCTTATGCAAGAGTTTTTAGGAGATGTTTACCGGCTAGAGCGCACCGCACATGGTTTCAAAATTTTCGCATTCATGCTGGTTTAAAAACGGGCAGGGTTCACATTGGAACCACTGTAACTTGGGACACCAGTAACGGTCTTTGTATGGTTCGTTGCAGCCATCATTGGTCAATTTTTCCCTTTTTTTGCCG
>JAWVYE010000368.1:0-2710 GCA_033722905.1 Desulfobulbales bacterium | reverse complement strand
GGCTTTCTGCAGGACCGGATGACGGCGAAGCGGCCAAGGGCTGCTGAGCACCAGCTGCGTCTGGAAAGTGATGCAGACCGGGTGAAAATTGTAACCATTCATAAGGCAAAGGGCTTGGAGTACCCTGTGGTTTTCTGCCCTTTTACCTGGGAAGGCTCAAGGTTGACACCGCAAAGGGGATTTTTCTTCCACCGGCGGCGGCAGGGGAAAAAAACAGAGCTTTTCTTTGACGCCGGCTCTCCTGATCTGGACAAAAATCTCCAAACAGCCATGCAAGAGGAACTGGCGGAAAATCTCAGGCTGCTCTATGTTGCCCTCACCCGGGCGGTTCACCGCTGCTACTTTACCTGGGGCCGGATCAAGGGCACTGAAACCTCAGCGCCCGCCTACCTTCTTCATCACAGGGCAACCGTGACAGCAAAACCTGAAAAGGCTGAACGGCCGCAAGATATTTTTATACCGGAGATAGCCGGCAGGGTTGCAGGATTGTCAGACTATGAATTCCTGGCCGAACTTGAGGAACTGGCAGCTGCAGCAGAAGGCACGATCAGCATAGCATCAGAACAAACAGGGCCGGGGAAATACATGCAGCAGCCTGGCGGCAGGCCGCAAACACTGCGCTGCCGGGAATTCACCGGTACTGTTTCCCGGGATTGGCGGATAAGCAGTTTTTCCTCCCTGACCGCCGGCAGGCCTACTCTTGGGTATACCAACGAAATCCTCCGGGATACAGTTCCTGACCGTGATGCGGTTCCCCTCTTGCCGGTTATCTCAGAAACGCAGCCGGCCGCAAATGACAACGGTAATGACATCTATTCCTTTCCCCATGGCGCCAGGTCCGGGACACTGCTGCATGAGCTCCTGGAGCGGGCTGACTTCAGCCTGGCAGAACCTGTATCTGCCCATCTTATTTATGAAAAACTGCATTATTTCGGTTATGAGACAACCTGGTATCCGGTCATAAAGAAACTGCTGGCCAACCTGGGCAAAGTCAGGCTGCACCATGATATTCCGGACCTGAAGCTCAGGAACATCCCCCTTTCCGACTGTCTCCATGAACTGGAGTTCTACTTTCCCCTGGCCCGCATAACCCCTGATGCATTAAAGCCTGTTTTCGGTGCAGCAGACCTGCAGGGGTCTGCGGATATGCGGAATTTTTTCAACAGCCAGCTTGACAGGCTGACCTTTGCCCCATCCCGGGGATTTATGCGGGGTTTTATCGACCTTGTCTTTGTCTTTGCCGGTAAATACTACCTGGTTGACTGGAAATCCAACTCCCTTGGCCCGGGAATAGAACATTATCACCAGGGCAGACTTCTGGAGTCGGTTCTTGCCGGTTTTTACTTCCTGCAGTACCACATTTACTCCCTGGCCCTGCATCTGTATCTGCAGAGCCGTTTACCCAACTACAGGTATGCTGAACATTTCGGCGGCGTTTTTTATGTATTTCTGCGGGGTGTCGACCATAAACAAGGCCCTGATTACGGCATTTACCATGATCTGCCTTGCAGCACTGTCTTGGAGGAACTGCGCGGAAAATTCCTGCCTCCGGAGCAACCTGAAAAAAATGCAGAATTTTATTTGTGAGTACACCGTATCCGATGCACAAACTCAGAGATCTTCTCGCTGACCGGGAACTCTTCTCCTCACTGGACAGGCATTTTGCCATGTTTATCGGCAGGCTTGCCCGGAAGCACGACACTGAAACAGCCCTGGCTGCAGCATTTGTCAGCAGCGCTACCAAGGCGGGCAATATTTGTCTGGACCTGAACGATATTGCCGGCATGCCTCTGCATGGGCCCTGCCGGGAAACAGGGCAGCACTCAATGGTCTGCCCGGGTTTTCCGGAATGGCTGGAGAGACTTTCAGAGAGCGGCGTAGTCAGTGACGGAGGAGAGGATACGCCTCTCGTTCTTGCGCAAAGCGGCAAACTTTACCTGCGGCGCTACTGGGACTATGAAAAGTCCATAATCCGCTTTTTATCAGAACGGTCCGGCCAGTTTCAAGAGGACGTCAACTGCGCCCAACTCGGCCGCAACCTGCAGGAATTGTTTCAGCCGGACGTCGGCGGCGAAACTGACTGGCAGCAGGTTGCAGCCATATCTGCGGTGAGCCGGTCATTCTGCGTAATCAGCGGCGGACCCGGCACCGGCAAAACCTCTACCGTGGCAAAAATCCTTGCCCTGTTACAGGGCCAGCAGGACAACAGGCGGCTGCGCATATTGCTGGGGGCACCGACGGGCAAGGCAGCATCCCGGCTGCAGCAGGCAATCGATGCCACCGGTTTAGTGCAAAATGACTTCCCCTCCCTGCAGGCCACCACCGTGCACCGGATGCTCGGCCATGTCCCTCATTCGCCTTATTTCAGGCACAATGCCCGCAATCCGCTTACCGCGGATGTCGTTGTCATAGATGAGGCTTCCATGGTTGACCTGCCTCTGATGGCAAAACTCATGCAGGCAGTCCCGGACACGGCACGGCTTATTCTTCTTGGCGACAGGCATCAGCTGGCCTCGGTGCAGCCGGGTTCAGTCCTGGGAGACCTGTGCTGCTCTGGTATAATGTCATGTTTTTCCGGGCCTTTCAGCCGGCTTGTGGCAGAGCTCACCGGCACAACAATACCACCCGGACACCATATCCCGGCAACAGGCGTTTCCTCCCTGCTGCAGGACTCTTTTGTAGAACTCAGACAAAGTTACAGGTTTGCGGC
>JAWVYE010000367.1:0-2728 GCA_033722905.1 Desulfobulbales bacterium | reverse complement strand
GCCGGATAGTAAAAACCGTGCATCTTCTGGATCTCAAGCAGGTACTCGCCAAGGTTCTTACGAAGTGTGATTACCATATCAAGCCCGAGCAGGAGCCCGATGTAGGCGTCTTTCTCAGGAGTATGCCCGATGACACTTATGCCGTCAGACTCTTCAAAGTATACCAGGGCCTTTCCCATGACCGGCTTGAACTCCTTGAAACCAACCTTGGATTCAAAGACCTCTTCCCCGAAGTCCTCTGCCAGCTTATTGGCAAAGTTACTGGTGGCAACTGTTTTAGCGACCATGCCGGACAGGCCCTTGTGAACATGCAAAAAATGATAGGCCATTGCCCCGAAGAGATTCATGTCAATTTCCACCGTACCATCGGTCATCCTGACCCTGTCTCCATCGGGATCAATTACAGCACCAAGTTTGAGTGGTTCTGTTCTGGCTGCCAGTATATCCATCACAGGCTTCATATTGGCTGAAGAAGGTTCGGGGGCAACGCCGCCAAAGGTTGGATCATTTTCCCCTCTGAGCATGATCAGCCTGTCATGGGATACATCGGACAATCCACCTGACAGCAAACGTTTTATATGCAGCCTGCTGGCACCGTGCACGCAATCGACTGCCATGACTATATCCGGGTCAGTATTGAAATCAGCCGTGATGGCGTCATAATCCAGGCCATGCTGTTTACGGTTTTTCCGCACCCTGGATACCCACAACTCCAGGGTATCTGTAACCGGGGGCCTCGGCCTCTGCGGTGAAACGCTGACCGGTATATCGTCATTGATAATTCGCCGGGCATTTTCGCTGATACGGTTGGTGATTATCGCTGCGGCGGGCCCGCCATCGGAGCCGTTGAACTTGTAGCCCCCGTAATCCAGAGGATTGTGACTGGGGGTGAGGTTTATGGAAAAAGCTCCATTCAATTCAAGCAGTGCTGCAGAAAGTACCCCGGTGGTGGATTCAGCCGCAAAATGCACCTGAATGCGGTTGTCGAGCAGAACATCAATAACCGCCCGGGCCAGCAATTCCCCGCCAAACCGGTTGTCGAAGCCGACCACACAGCCACGGTCCTGTGCTTCTGAAAATGTATCGACACCAAGTTTCCCTGCAAGTTCACGGTTATCCTCAACTTCACGGAAAACTTGAATAATTGCCTGGGTTACCTGGCGGACAGACTTTACAAAAAGGTCCTTGCCCAGAATACCGCGCCACCCCGAGGTCCCGAACTTTACCGGGGTCTCGGGCTTTCCTTCATTGGTGAGGATCTCATCCCTGATCAGCTCATATATCCTATCAACTGCATTCTGCCAGGCACCATAATCCGAAGTTCCCCTTTCATAATCGTTCCTGCGCCTTACCAGTTCCCTGATCAGACCGAAATAATCACTTGAGCTGTGGTCCCCGGCCTGAATAAATCGGGCAGACAACGTTTTCGCATCCTCTGGAAACTCCATTGCACAAACCTCCATATAAATATTAACTCACCCTTTTATTGTCCCTTACTATTGGCAAATTATTAATTTTTTTAAAAGATATTTTTCACTCTCTGCAGGTCCTGCAAAAAAGGACAAACAATGGTTGACCGTTCATTTCATATTTACTATAAGAATGTCCTTCGGTTGGCATTCCGCAAACATTGACAGCGGATTTCTACAATTTTGCATGCGAAACGTATTATCAGGTCTCAGGAGAATAAAATGGGAAAACACGATAACGCTTTAATTCTTTGGTTTGAAGAAATCGGCATAGAAGATGTAGCCCTTGTGGGTGGCAAAAATGCTTCTCTTGGTGAAATGTACCAGAAGCTTACCTCAAAGGGAGTTGCTATTCCGCACGGCTTCGCCATCACCGCTTATGCTTACCAGCACCTGCTTAAGGACGCCGGCATTGAGGATGCCATCAAGGACGCCCTTGCTGATCTTGATACCCATGACCTGCGCAACCTGCAGGAGAGAGGCGAAAAGGTACGGAGCATAATCCGCAACGCTGAATTTCCGGATGACCTGCGCCAGGCCATTATCGAATCCTATAAAAAAATGGAGCAGGAGTACGGTGCGGATGTTGATGTTGCCGTCCGTTCCTCGGCAACGGCCGAGGACCTTCCCGATGCCTCCTTTGCCGGCCAGCAGGAAACCTACCTGAATATCAGAGGGTATGACGCCCTCATCGAAGCCTGTAAGAAATGTTTTGCCAGCCTTTTTACCAACCGTGCCATTTCATACCGGCATGACAAGGGTATTGGCCAGTTTGACGTCTATCTTTCCATTGTTGTCCAGAAAATGGCCCGTTCCGACAAGGCATCATCAGGAGTCATCTTCTCCATTGATACCGAAAGCGGCTTCAAGGATGCCGTATTTCTGACAGCGGCCTGGGGCCTGGGTGAAACAGTTGTCCAGGGTGCTGTAAATCCTGATGAGTATTATGTTTTCAAACCGACTTTGAAACAGGGCAAACGTCCCATTGTCGGCAAACGGGTCGGCTCCAAAGAAATCAAGATGGTGTATGATAATGATCCCAACACTGAAGAACCGGTAAAAACCGTTGAGGTCATCGATCCATTAACAGTGAAAATCGTTTACAAACGTTTGTATTCGCCGGCAATCGGAACTTGGGGTATGGGGATACTGCCGGAACATCTGCTTAACAGGGAAGCCCTTAGAAATGAGGCCGTCCGGCTGGGGAAAGATCCCGAAAAATTTTCCATACGACAAAGTACTTTCAATCGACGACCTAT
>JAWVYE010000366.1:0-2736 GCA_033722905.1 Desulfobulbales bacterium | reverse complement strand
GGCTGACTGCTGTCGTCTGCATACTGGATCTCTTTACGCCTTCACCTTCTCGCGGGGGGAGTAGTTGCAGAAAGGCTCCTCGGCAAGGTAGTCGCCGGTCATGGAATAGGAGCGGGCCCGGCAGCCCCCGCAGACATTGAGATACTCGCAGCGGCCGCAGCTGCCCTTGTAGCTTTTGAAATTCCTCAGCTGTTTGAACAATTCGGAATTTTCCCATATTTCCTTGAAGGGCTGCTTGCGGATATTGCCGGCAGATTTGGGAAAGTAGCTGCAGGGCAGTACTTCACCGTCCACATCGATGAGGCAGATGAGTTGGCCGGCCAGACATCCCTTGCTGCCGCCGGTTGAGAACTTCAGAGAGCGGCGTTTGAATTTTTCACCTTCTTCCTTGGATTTTTGCAGGATGATCCTGTAGTAGTGCGGGGCACAGGTGGGGCGTACCAGGAGCTCATCTTCTTCTTTTTCCATCTGGTAGTGCCAGTCCAGAATGTCTTCATAGTTTTCTGCTGAAATCAATTCATCCATGATATCCTGGCCCCGCCCGGTCGGCACTATCATGAACATATACCAGGCAGTGGCGCCGATCTTTTTGGCAAGATCGTAGACCTTTGGTATTTCCTCCTGGTTTCGCTTGGTAAAGGAAGAGTTGACAAGAAACGGGATGTCATGATTTTTAAAAAGGGCGGCAGCCCGCAGGGTGCCGTCAAAGGCACCGGGCTGGTTGCGGAAATCGTCATGGACTGCAGCGGTGGAACCGTCAAGGCTCAGTGAAACCATTCTGATGCCTGATGCCTTGATCTTTTGGCAGATATCATCTGTAACCAGGGTGCCGTTGGTGGCCAGACACATGCGCAAACCTTTTTCAGTGCCATAGGCTGCAATATCGAAAACGTCACTGCGCAGCAAGGGTTCGCCCCCCGAGAGGACAACAACCGGTTGGGCAAAAGAACTGATATCATCAAGCACCCTCTTTGCCTCGTCAAAGGAAAAATCAGGATGCTCCTTGGCTTCCAGCTCCGATGAGGAGCGGCAGTGCACACAACTCAAATTACAACGCCGGGTAATTTCCCAGGCAATCCATTTCACGTCAAATTCCACCAGAATCTCCAAAAAAAATATTTCAAGACGAATAATTAAACCGATTCTATTGCAAACAACGTTGTTACTATATTGCCGATGTAGTGGCAGGTCAATGTTTAAAGGTTAAAAATACGTGATGTTTTGGTCATGGAGAATCTTGCTGATTGAAGGACATATTATCCGGCAGGGTTTTAGTCAGCATGACAATATGGGCAGGGTAAAACCTTTGAGCTGGTATCAGGGTAAATGATATGCTTCATGAGCACCGCTGGTTTCATAAATATTGTTGCAATCAATAACACTATATGGGAAATTGGAGTAATATTTTGATATTTATCGTAAATTATGGGCTTTGATAAAATGTCCGTTCTTTAAATAGCTGACTGCTCTGACATTAAAAAAAGGAGGCGGAAAATGGATGTAAAAAATGTTCTCGTACCGGTGGACTTTTCGGAAAACTCCAAGAAGATTCTCGAAGCTGCCGGGTATTTTTCAGGCATATGCCAGGCCCAGCTCCATGTAGTGTTTGTTGTCCAGAGTTTTGATGACTACTCGGGATTTTTTGTGCCTCATATGCCGGTTGCCAAATTTGAGGAAGAGATGGTCCAGGCCGCGGAGCAGAAAATGGAAACATTTCTTGAAGGCCAAAAAGACATTGAGGCAAAGGTCTTTGTAGGTGATGTCGCGGAGGAGATAATCCGCCATGCTGAGGAAAGCGGCATGGACCTGATTGTGATGGGAACGCACGGCTACAAGGGCCTCGAGAAGGTGATGTTCGGCAGCGTGGCAGAAAAAGTGGTCCGGTCTTCGCCATGTCCTGTCCTGACCATCAACCCGTATAAAAACCTGTAGCCTGAATTTGTCCGGGGGTTGCCGCCTGTTCTGCCCCGGATGTTGCTACCCCCGGGCAAGGGATAATGCTTTTGGGACTGCAACAGCTCATTGTGTCGGGGTTAGTAAGCAGTTGGGATTTCAGGGGGTGAGGACTGCCAGGATAGCTGTCGGCTGTTCCTCTTTATTTGCCGGCCCGGTTTTTTCCAGGTGAAAAAGGTGCTGAAACAGCCCGGAGAAGGAGACCCCGGGTAAGGAGTAGAAATCGAGCTTGCCATAGTCCGCTCCTGCAGCGGGGAAATGGATTTTCAGCCTTTTCTCCCAGGCGGCAATAGTACCGGTCAGGGTAGCCCCGTCCTCCTGAGTGTAATGTGCCGCTTCAGCTGAAGCGGATGTTTTCCGGAGAAGCTTTGCAAAGTAATCCAGGTGGTCCTTTATTTCCTCTCTGAAAGTATTCCTGGCCATGAGGTAGTGGTCCCGGTTTTTTATTCTGTCCGGATTCAAGCTGTCCGGTATAGGAAGGGAAAAGAGTTTTAGCGGTTCTTTGCGCCAGATGTTTTCATAGCCGTCCAGAAGGATGGAGCCGCTTTGAGACCCTTGAGCAGCGAGGATTATGGCAAGCCGGTCCGAATTGTCCTCCAGGTAAAGTCGGGCCCAGGCCTTCAGCCGAATGGGGATGAGGGCCTGGGATGGAGCCGCGGCAGAACCGGCAGGCAGGATATGGTTATTAAGTGGATGTTGCTGTTTATTTGGGGCGGGCAACTCTTCCGCAGTGCCGGCTGTATTTTCACCGGGCCCCTCAAGGGAAGCAAATACTTTTCGTTC
>JAWVYE010000365.1:0-2743 GCA_033722905.1 Desulfobulbales bacterium | reverse complement strand
TCATGGGTGACTTGCAGCAGGAATGTACTGTCCACCCCGCCGGAACAGGCGACAGCCGCCCGCTTTTGCCGGGCGATTATTGCCTCAAGTTTCTTTTTCTTTTCAGCTGGTGCAGCAGACAATTGGCAACCCTTTTACTCCTCACCCTCTTCCGGTTCTGCTGTGGGCAGTAAATGCAGCGGTTCATTGAGCGTCATCTTACTGTCCAGTATCCATCTCTTCAGTGTTTCGGCAATTTCCCGGGCCTTGATGTAACTTGATAGAGGCGCTGTCTGCACAGGTTTTCCGTTCACTTCTATCTCACCGCTCATTAGTTGGCTGTAACTGACTTCACCGTAGTTTCTGGCGACTCTGTTTGGATAATCATAGGCATAATCCACCACCTGGGTATAAAGATCATCATTGGAAACTCCGGTATAAGCCGCCATCTGCGCATTTAATATGGGTATGGGCACTCCCAGCCCTACCGCCAGGGTCGTTCCGTAACCAAGCATGCTTATACCCTTAAGCCAGCTCGGGGACATCTGTTTCAGGTCTCCCTGCACCATGATTGTACCGGCCGGCCGCATCGGCGCACCGCCTGCAGTCCGCTTGACATCCGGATTGTGCTGGGTACCGTGCCAGGTGACATAGCCGACACCGCCCCCGAGAAATATCTTTGTCCCCAGTCCGATTGTCCTGTATAACGGATCATTTAACAGCGGTGACAACTCTCCTGCACTGCAGTAATTTGCATTCTTGCCGTTGGGTTTGAGCGTTCCCATGTAAGTATGGATTGTCTTATCGGAAAGATTTACGGCACAGTTATAATTCTGGTAGGCGTTCCTGGGATTTGTCAGCAGGGCGAAAGGTATTTCCTGCAGTGTTATCTCTTTGGATATCCTCTTGGCCGGATAACAGTCAGTGCCGTATGCTATTGCCTCCAACGCAACTTTTCTGCCGGCAACCAGATCCTCTATAACATGGCCGCCGCCATAGCTGAACTCTCCGGGATACACCTTGTTAAGCGGATCATCCTCCGTCGGCTCGGTGGCCCCCAGGTATATATCCACAGCAGCAAGCCCCGCATATGCCGCAACGTTATTAAGCAGCACTTTTGACGCCTTCAAGGTCGGGGTGGTATGGCCGAAATTTAAAAATGCGCCTGAAGAGCACATGGGCGAAAACGTCCCGGTAGTCACAACATCGACTTTGGCTGCAGCCTTTTCCGGGCCCTCCTTACGGACAATGGTAACCATTTCCTCAGCCGTAACAACGACTGCCTCGCCGGCTTTTATCCTGGCGTTTATTTCTGCATAGGTCTTATCTGCCTTTTTTTTGCTCATGAAAATCCCTCGAATTATTGTACATTCAATTTCGAATCAAACAATCGGCGCCATCTGGAATGCTGCAGCAAAAATGTATTGTCAGCAGCAGGGCCTGCAAGAACTATCAAATAGAGACAGGATAACCGGCAGGAGGCATTTCAGTGCGGGGCGTATCACGAAGTCTCTCCTCTTCACTATCTGCAAGGTCGACAATTGTAGCAGCATCAGAGACGGCAAGGCAACCTTTTTACATGAAAATTTCCTTTTTTCTTTTCATATAGCAAGAGATGCTTTAAATTCACTGTTTTCCCAAAAAAAGACACAGCCTTATTAAATAGTGCAGGAAAACAATGAAAAGCGTAAAAAAAACCGACAACAAAGCTGAACTGGAAAAGATCAGAAAAAAGATTGACGCCATCGACAACAAGTTTCTTGAACTGCTGAAACAGAGAATTAAGTTTGCCCAGGACATCGGCCGCATTAAATCAAAAAACAAGCGGGCCAAATATGATCCTTTACGGGAAAGGCAGATATATGCCAGGCTGCTGGAGAACAATCAGGATGAATTCCCTGAGCAGGCCCTGCGTTCCATCTTTCATGAGATCATAACAACCTGCCGCCTGTCGCAGAAAAGGCCCGTGGTTTCCTTTCTCGGCCCCGAAGCGACATACACGCACCTGGCCGGGGTTAAATATTTCGGCCATTCAACCGATTACCAGCCCATTGAATCCATTGAGGACATTTTCTCTGAGGTTGAAAGGGGCCGGACGTCCTTCGGGGTAGTACCGGTGGAAAATTCTATTGAGGGGGCCGTCTTCTCAACCCTGGATTCCTTTATGAAACACAAGGTCAAGATCTGCGGTGAAGTCAACCTGGAAATAAGTCACAACCTGGTGTGTCAATCCGGCAACATCGAAGATATAGAGACAGTTGCTTCACATTCCCAGCCATTGGCGCAATGCCGTCAATGGCTGAAAAAAAATATGCCGGACATCCCCACCCTGCCAGTGTTCAGTACCGGTGTGGCAGCCCAGATGGCAGCCAAAGATCCCCATATTGGGGCAATTGCCAGTTCCCTGGCCATCAAGACTTACCAGCTCCAGGTTGTTGTCCGCGGTATTGAAGACTACCGGGGCAACACCACGCGCTTCCTGGTTATCGGTAAAAAATCGCCAAACAGGAGCGGCAATGACAAAACCTCTCTGCTGATCGGACTCATGGACAAACCCGGCGCCTTGAATGAAGCTCTTTCCATCCTGGCTGACAAGGGCATCAACCTTGCCAAGATCGAATCCAGGCCCATTAAGGGCATGCAGTGGAAATACCTGTTTTTTATAGACATGGTCGGCCATATGGAGGACAAGACCATCATGGAAGGCTGCACGGATCTGCAGAAAATCTGTTCCTATTATGAATGGCTCGGGTCATATCCCATG
>JAWVYE010000364.1:0-2743 GCA_033722905.1 Desulfobulbales bacterium | reverse complement strand
ACTGCCGACGATTGACAACTTGCATAAAGAAAACGAACCAGCAGCAAAGCGGCGAAAGAAAGTGCAGCCGATCACTCGCCGTTTCACTGCTGGTCTGCCTTTGGCAGACCGTTCTGCGCTGCTCGGCAGCGTGAAACGGCACAATATAATCAACTCCATATTTTATATATGCAAAGTATGAAAGTATAAAACAAAAACGATCCTTTTCATCTGCATTCCACACTTAGAGATTCCCGGTCTGTCCGAAACCGTGTTGCATCGGTTCCCCAAAGCACAGATGTAAATTATTATGTCTCAACAAGCTTGTTCTGAATGGCAAAACGGGAAAGTTCGGCATTATTACGCAGGTTCAGTTTCTTCAGCAGCCTTGAACGATAGGTGTCAACAGTTTTGGTGCTTATCCCATAGGCTTCGGCTATTTCATGGTTGGTATGCCCCAATGCCAGCCTTCTGAGAACCTGAAGCTCCCTGTTCGACAGAGAATCAAGCAGTGATTGACTGCCTGCTCCTTTGGCAATCCTTAAGGCCAGAGCCTCGCTGGCTTCAGCGGTCAGATACCGTGAACCACTTATTACCTGGTGGATTGCCTTGACAATATGTTCAGGGGCAGACCGCTTGGTCACATATCCCATAGCTCCAGCCTCAATGGCCCTCACCACATACTGTTCTTCCTCATGCATGGTAAGCATGATGATGGGAAGATCAGGCAGGTATACCCTGAGCTGGCTGATCACTTCCAGTCCGTCTAACCCGGGCATGGATATATCAATAACGGCAATATCCGGATTTTTTTCACGGGCAAGCAGGATAGCCGACCTGCCATCATCCGCTTCAGCAACAACTTCAATATCCTCGCTTTCCTCAATAATCCGGCGCAGGCCTGCCCGAACTATTGAGTGGTCATCTGCCAGCAGCACCTTAATCATCCGGTCTCCTTTGCACCATGAATAATCGGGACATTAAAAAGCACATGACACCCCTTGCCCTTTTCAGAGAAAACTTCCAGATTGCCTCCGGCAAGCGCTGCCCGTTCCCGCATGCCAGCGATACCAACTCCGGCAAACTCGGCCAAACCGGAGGTATCAAAGCCTATGCCATCATCTCTTATTGAAAGGCTTAATTTGTTGTTGTCCGCCTGCAAAACTACGGATACACGACTGGCATGGGCATAGCGCGCCACATTAGTCATCGCTTCCTGGCAGATTCTGTATGCTGCAGTTGCAATTGTCTCATTGAGCTCAGGAACATCCGCATGTTCAAAAACGCATGTTATACCGCTGCGGTTCTCAAAATCGCTGGTCAGCCACTCAAGGGCATCAACCAGGCCGAGATCATCCAGGACGCCGGGCCGCAACCTTATAGCAATAGAGCGCACGTCCTTGATGGTTTTATCGATCAGCTTACACATTGTCAAGGCCCGCTCGGCAATTCCGGGATCACTCTCTTTCAGGCGTTCCTGCATCCAGACAGCGTCCATGCGTAATGCGGTCAGCACCTGACCCAATTCATCATGAAGTTCCCGTGCTATGGCCGTGCGCTCCTGTTCCTGACTCGCCATTATACTTCCGGAAAGACGCCGCAGTTGATCCTGGGCTTTTTTGACAGCAGTAATATCGGTTGATATGCCGCACACGCCGTTAACCGCCCCTGCTTCATCATATACCGGAAACTTCACTGATAAATAGGTATGAATCTCTCCACTATGATCTACCTGCTCCTCCACCTGCATGGGTTGTCCATCTGCAAGGACCTGAAGATCATTTTTGCGGAACTGGTCGGCTATCTCCTTTGATACTATCTCATAATCAGTTCTGCCGCGCACATCTTCATTCTTGACGCCAAACAGCTCTTCAAAGCGAGAATTGACCAGAATATATTTACCATTCCTGTCCTTGACATACACTACATCAGGTGTGTACTCAAGAATGTTGGTAATCTCCCGGGTACGGATACTTACCTGTCTTTCCAGGTCCTTTGAATAGGTGGCCAACTCCTCCTTGGCCAACCTCAGCGCCTCGACTGCCCTGTTCCTTTCAGTGACATCAATTGATACAGCCAACGTTCTGAATATTTCGCCATCCTCGTCACGCTCTCCTATGGCGGAGAGAAGGATGTCAATGACTTCGCCGTTCTTCTTTATAATCTGGTAGGGAATGTCAGTACAGGAGCCGGTTTTAAAAAACTCCGGGAACACTACCTTTTCAGCGTATTCTTTAGATTCATTCGTAAAAAAATCAGTCAGCTGCCGCCCGATAACCTCATCTTCGCCATAACCAAGTTCCTCACTCCAGTAATTACTGACGCTGACAATACTGCCCTCTCTATTTATGGAATGAAGCATGGCCGGTGTATTGTGGTAAAGTGATCGGTAACGGGCATCACTTTCCCGCAGTGCCTCCTCGGCCGCCTTACGCTGTCGAATTTCAAGACTTGCCTGGCGATACAGCATGAAAACTGAAAGACACATCACAACAAAGAGCGTCAGGACTATGGGGCGGACAAATATTACAAGCGGCTTGAAGGCCTTTTGAGATATCTTCTGCATATCCAGGAGATGGTTTATTTCCCAACCCGGATAATTATCCATCTCTATCCGGTGGTGCAGAAATTTTCTGCCGTCTCCATCGACCACATACTCCTGCTCTACCCTTTGCAATCCCACCCATTCCCAGGGTCCTGGCCCAAATTGGCGTGAAGCTTTAATCTTATCGGCTGTTTCAGTGGAAATACGCCAGGCTGCCTT
>JAWVYE010000363.1:0-2745 GCA_033722905.1 Desulfobulbales bacterium | reverse complement strand
TATATTGTAATACCAGGAGGTAACATTATGGCTACTGCAAAAATCGCAATCACTATCGAGGAAGACACCTTAAAACGCCTCGACCTTTTGGTTAAATCCCACACTTTCCCCAATCGGAGCAAAGCCATTCAGGAAGCGATCAAAGATAAGTTGAACAAGATCGAACAGAATCGGCTCGAAGTTGAATGCGCCAAACTAAACCCAGAATTTGAGCAGGCTCTTGCTGACGAAGGAATATCCTCGGAGATTGAAGAATGGCCAGAATATTAAGGGGAGATATTTATTGGGCAAACCTGAATCCTACCGTTGGACATGAACAGGCTGGCCTCAGACCTGTTCTCATTCTCAGCCGGGATGTTTTCAACAAACATTCCGGCACAGTCATTGCCGTTGCTATTACAAGCCAGCCACAGAAGGCTGGTTTTCCATTGACCCTTGAACTGGATAGCGCAAAACTCCCAAAAAAGTCCTGGGCCAAGATAAGCCAGATCAGAACACTATCCGTCAAGAGACTTGGTAAGAAAATCGGCAAGGCCTCATGCAAGGAGCTGGATCTTATTGTTGAAGGCCTAAATGAAATTATTATGGGTTAACAAGTCGCTGCAGTTGACGCCCTTAATCAGGCTTGCAACGATGAATATGGGGGTTTTGCCTTCCGGGATTCTCTATTGGCCATTCCATGGAGCTTTGTTGAAGTCTATATAGCTGCACTTATATGCACTAAGATAATTACTAATAAAACCGCCTAATAAATTGCTGGAAACCGGCGCGCCGGACAGCGCGCGTCTATCTTCAAACCTAAGTAAGGTTGTCTCCGGAATAGCTGGAACAGCTTTACATTATTAATGTCCGGCAGGGCTTGCAAATCACCACGGACAATGGTAAAGAGTACATTCCCATTTAATACAAAAACGGAGAAACGAGTAATGCGCTACTATATCTGACAATGAAGGCTTGAATTATCCGGCCTGGTCCAGGTCGGTTTTCATAGTCCCGGGTGTTTCTCCGTCTTTTCCTTCCTGCAATAATTCCCGTAAAGTAAGGATTCCGGATCGATGCCCGCATCGGTATGGAGTCCTGAAAAATAAGGCCGGCAGTTGATAACAGTTGCTGCTGGTCTGCCCAAGATTTTTCCCGCTCTGTATCCTTGTCCTGTGGATACTTTTCGTCAGCATAGATAGGTTTTGCTCTTCTCCAAAATGAAATCCAACAAAGGAGAAAAGCTATGAAAAAAATGATGTTGTTTTGGATGGTTGTTGCTGGGCTGATGTTTCTTGCCGGTGAGGGCAGGGCGGATACCGCCGCCGGAATCGTGACTATGGATTTTGACCTGTCCGAACATGACAAAAACAAAGAGGTTGACCTTTGGGTGCCGTATCCGGTTTCTTCCAAGGTCCAGGATATCAGCGGGGTACAGGTAAGCGGTGACTTTGCGGAATCAGCAGTTTACACGGACAAGAAATATCAGACCCCGATACTCTATGCCAGATGGGAGAAAGGGGCGCCTTCCCGCCGACTGCAGATGACCTTCAAGGCCATTCGCCAGGAAGTGGTCAGGCGTGATTTGCCGACAGAGGGGGCCGCCTGGAATAAAGAGGATTTTTCCCAGTGGCTGGCCCCGACAAGTCTCGGTCCTGTTGACGGAGTGGTTGGCGAACTGGCTGCAAAGATCACCAAAGGAAAAAACACGACCCTGGAGAAGGCCAAAGCGATTTATGACTGGATCTGCGAAAACATGCACCGAAATCCCAAAACCATCGGCTGCGGCAAAGGTGACGTCTGTCTGCTCCTGCAGACTCCTGGAGGGAAATGTACGGATATTCACTCGGTTTTTGTAGCTCTTAGCCGGGCAGCAGGGGTCCCGGCCCGGGAGATATTCGGTGTCCGCCTCGGTAAAAATGATGTGCAGGATATCAGTAACTGGCAGCATTGCTGGGCCGAGTTTTATCTGCCGGGATACGGCTGGGTGCCGGTGGACCCTGCAGACGTCCTGAAAATGATGCTCAAGAAAAATCTTACCCTTGAGAGTCCTGAAACCGCCGAGCTTCGCCGCTATTTCTGGGGGGCCTGGGACGCTTACCGGGTGGAACTGGCAAGAGGCAGGGACCTTGTCCTCAGCCCACCCCAGAAAGGTGCGCCGCTCAACACCTTTGGCTACCCATACGCCGAGGTGGGCGGCAAACACCTGGATTTCTACGATACCGCCTCATTCAAATATACTTTTACCACCTATAAGGTTGCTGCAGATGGCTACGGGCTCATTGACACCGGTGGACTGAAATCTATGCTTGATCGAAGCTATAAGGTAGCAATATTCGACGCCCGAGATCCGGTAGAGTACCGGGAAATGCATGTATCAGGGGCCAAGAACCTGCCCCAGAAAAAATTCGAGACCAATGCCCACCTGCTGCCGGAGGATAAGTCCCAGCTGCTTGTGTTTTATTGCGACGGCGTACAATGCGGCCAAAGTAAACAGGCCGCCCGGAAGGCGATTGCCCTTGGCTATAAGAACGTCCTGGTCTATGACGAGGGCATGCCGGTCTGGAAGGAGAAGGGGATGCCTGTTTTTACTGGCCGCAATGACAAGGGAAATGGTGAAACCACCAAGGTTAAACCGGTCGGGTTGAATAACCTGGGTGTAAGCAATGAGGGTGTATATCAGGATGTTGACAACCCTGGTCTGGAAGGGTTTACGCAACAGCATATCCCCGGTGCTGCATCTCCACTCCTTGCAGCTATTGCAGC
>JAWVYE010000362.1:0-2748 GCA_033722905.1 Desulfobulbales bacterium | reverse complement strand
ATTTTTACTCTACAGGAGGATAAAAGGTGGGTTTTGATGATTCGATTCATGCCAGTCTCGATGATTTTGCGGACAGACAGGATATAGAGATACCGGAGGAACTGCCCCTGATGGCAGTTCGCGATGTTGTTGTTTTTAACTCAATGATCATTCCGCTTTTCGTGGGCAGGCCCTCATCGGTAGCTGCAGTAAATGAAGCGCTTTCCAGGGATAAACTACTGGTGCTCCTGACCCAGAAGGATGCCACCCAGGAGGATCCTGAATTTGATGATCTCTACCAGGTCGGCATGGTGAGTATGATCATGCGCACCCTGAAGCTGCCCGACGGCCGCCTCAAGGTTCTGGTCCAGGCCCTTACCAAGGTTAAAATCAGGGAGTTTCTGCAGAAGGATCCTTTTTTCAAGGTAAAGGTCGAGATATTTGAGGATCAGGAACTGGAGAAGATCACCGTCGAGGTCGAGGCGCTCATGCGCACAGTGCGGGAACAGACCGAGAAGATCATGTCCCTGCGCGGTATTCTTTCCTCTGACCTCATCATGATCATGAATAATATTGATGATCCGGGACGTCTGGCCGACCTGGTTGCCTCCAACCTGCGTTTGAAGATCCAGGAGGCCCAGGCAATCCTCGAATGCTTTGATCCGGTGGAAAAGCTCAAACTGGTAGCGGAATATCTCAATAAAGAACTTGAAGTGTCCACCATGCAAGCCAAGATCCAGACCGAGGCCAAAGAGGAGATGACCCGGTCACAGAGGGAATACTACCTGCGTGAACAGCTGCAGGCCCTGAAAAAAGAACTTGGTGACGTGGATGACAGGGCCCAGGAAATTGAGGAGCTCCTGGAAAAGATCCGCAAGGCAAGAATGCCGGCCCATGCCAAAAAAGAGGCAACCAAACAGCTTAAACGGCTTGAAATGATGCATCCGGATTCCTCTGAGGCCGGTATTATCAGAACCTACCTGGACTGGATGGTGGAGGTGCCCTGGAGCAGGAGCAGCCGCGACAGGCTGGATTTGAAGATTGCCAAGGAAGTTCTTGACGCTGATCACTATGGCCTTGAAAAAATAAAGGAGAGAATACTGGAATACCTGGCAGTCCGGAAACTGAATAAGTCAACAAAGGGACCGATTCTCTGCTTTGTGGGGCCTCCGGGAGTCGGTAAGACCTCGCTTGGTCAGTCCATTGCCAGGGCACTGGGCCGTAAGTTTCATCGTGTGTCCCTTGGCGGCATGCGGGATGAAGCGGAGATCCGCGGCCACCGTCGTACATATATCGGCGCCATGCCCGGACGCATCATCCAGGGCCTGAAGACTGTCGGGGCCAACAACCCCGTTTTCATGATGGATGAAATCGACAAGGTCGGCTCCGATTACCGGGGTGATCCTTCGTCAGCCCTGCTGGAGGTGCTGGACCCGGAGCAGAATTTTTCCTTTTCAGATCATTACCTCAATATACCTTTTGATCTTTCCAAGGTCATGTTTATCACTACAGCCAACCTCACTGACACCATCCCTTCACCGCTGCTGGACAGAATGGAGATTATCCGGCTGGCCGGCTATACCCTGGAGGAAAAACTGGAGATTGCCAGGCGCTATCTTCTGCCCAGGCAACTTACTGAAAACGGTATTTCCGCAAAGCACATCAAGATTAATGATGAAACCATAAAGCGAATTGTCTCACATTATACAAGGGAGTCGGGTCTGCGTAACCTTGAACGCGAGATCGGCAAGGTCTGCCGCAAGGTTGCCAAAAGGATTGCGGAAGGGGCCAGGGGGCCTTACACCATATCCAAGCAGACCATCGCCAAGTATCTTGGCCCGCCCAAGTTTCAGCCTGAGTGTGATGTGGAGACCATTGACCAGCCCGGCCTCGTTACAGGGCTTGCCTGGACAGAGACCGGTGGGGAGATTCTCTACGTTGAAACAATAATCATGAAGGGAAAAGGCAATCTCATTCTCACCGGTCAGCTTGGCGATGTCATGCAGGAGTCGGCCAAGGCCGCCCTGAGCTACTGCAGGTCGCGGATGGACAAACTGCAGCTCTCCGAGTCCTTTTTTGAAGAGAACGATATCCATATTCACGTACCGGCAGGTGCCATCCCCAAGGACGGGCCTTCCGCCGGAGTCACCATGGCAACTTCCCTGTATTCCGCCCTTTCCGGGAAAAAGGTGGCCTGGGACCTGGCAATGACCGGGGAAATAACCCTGCGGGGTCGGGTCCTGCCAATCGGCGGTCTTAAGGAGAAGGCGCTGGCCGCGCTCCGGGCCGGCATAAACAGGATCGTCATCCCGGCGCAGAACAAGAAGGACCTGATTGAGATCCCCAAGGACATCCGAGACAAGATGGAGTTTGTCCCGGTGAAGAACATGGACCAGGTATTGAAAGTAGCCTTCCGGGAGACGAAAAAGGGAAAAAAGTCTTGTAAGTTGTAAAGGCTCAAGGCTCAAGGCTGAAGGCAAAAGGTTATAAGGTAAAGAGAGGGAAAAGAAATACTGCAAAATAAGGTTCCAGTGGGATGAAGCAGGGGGACCTGTGTTTTGTTTTGCTCGCTTATTTTATGCTGGGAAAAATTTCTAAGCCATTTGATTTTTTTAGCTGAAATCTCTTATATTGAAAATATGCTGTTTGTTTGACTCTGAAGTTTTTTTATAATTTTTCTTTGAACCTTTGAAACCTTGAACCCTTGAAACCTTGAAACCTAAATAGTTCTTAACTTCAGGCACTCCCACAACCATGACTTTCCCCGGT
>JAWVYE010000361.1:0-2757 GCA_033722905.1 Desulfobulbales bacterium | reverse complement strand
CTTACCATCTATAACGGCTCCGGCAGCAGGTATGCCTTGACCGTCATTACCCGTATGGCACTTGCTGTGCCTTTTTTTCTGGCCTATACTGCTTATTTGTGGCGCAAAATGGACAGGGAAAAAATTTCAACCGGCGAGGTCAGCGATTTTACTGCCAAAGAGATCTACTGAGCTGAAATAAGGGGGCCTGAAAAATGACGCCTTTTATGATTCTTGGCTGCTTGGCCCTGCTGATATTTTCCTTTAAGGGCGCAGAGATGCTGTTGAAAAAAAGCAACCAAATGTAAGCTCTGCCGGAAGACTTACGGCCCTGCTTCCCTTAATGCATCTGTTTTCAGCAGGTCGGAAAAATAGCTGATTGTTCTTTCAAGGCCCTGGCGCAGGGGAACCTTGGGCTCCCAGCCGAGATTCTCCCTGGCCAACGTGATATCCGGCTGCCGCTGTTTGGGGTCATCCTCGGGCAGGGCGGCAAATTTTATCTCCGATCTGGAGTTGCAGAGATCCCGCACCTGCTCTGCCAGCTCAAGCACGGTAAACTCCACAGGATTACCGAGGTTGACAGGGCCGGTAAAGTCATCTCCGCTTTGCATCAAGCGCAGAAAACCATCGATCATATCATCAACATAACAGAAAGACCTGGACTGTGAGCCATCACCGTATACAGTCATGGCCTTGTTCAGCAGCGCCTGCAGAATGAAATTTGACACCACCCTCCCGTCATACGGGTGCATATTAGGGCCATAGGTATTGAATATTCTGGCAACCTTTATGCGCAGCCTGTGCTGCCTGAAATAGTCAAAAAAAAGGGTTTCCGCACAACGCTTACCCTCGTCGTAACATGACCTCGGGCCGATGGGATTCACAGAGCCGCGGTAGCTTTCCGGCTGCGGGTGCAGCTCAGGATCGCCGTAAACTTCGGATGTGGAGGCCTGGAATATTTTTGCTTTCAGCCGCTTGGCCAAACCCAGCATATTGATGGCGCCTTTGATATTCACCTTGATGGTTTTTACCGGGTTGTTCTGGTAGTGGATGGGAGATGCGGGGCAGGCCAGGTTGTAGATTTCGTCCACCTCAAGGTAGAGCGGAAAAATAATATCATGCCGCATGAATTCAAAATTGGGCTTATCCAGCAACGGGTAAACATTTCGCTTGCTGCCGGTATACAGATTATCAACACAGATAACCTCATTGCCCCGGGCAATCAGCTTTTCACAGAGATGTGAACCAAGAAAACCCGCCCCGCCGGTCACCAAAACACGCTTAGTTAAATGCATAACAGTGATATTACCATTAATTGGATTAATATTTTTCCTTCTTGATGTTAACTGATTTCAAGATAAACATGACAACTTCGTCAATGCTCATCTCCGAGGAGTCAATGACCACGGCATCAGCCGCCCGCTGCAACGGTGCCAGGGACCTGCTGCTGTCATCCCTGTCCCGCTTTTCGATCTGGGCCAGAAGTTCTTCAAAGTCTACCGTTACACCTTGTGCCAAAAGCTGTTCCTGGCGCCGCCTGGCCCTTTCCCCAGGGGTGGCATCTAAAAAAAACTTGTACTTTGCATCCGGAAAAACAACGGTGCCCATGTCCCGGCCCTCGGCCACTATGGCCCCTCCTTTGCCTATGGCGCGCTGCATTTCCGTAAGCTTTTTGCGCACTGCAGGCTCAGCGGAGACCCTTGAGGCGATCATTCCCATTTCCGGAGTTCTGATGGCATCGCTCACATCCTCTCCATTGAGCAGAGCCCTGGTCTCCTGGCCCTCCTTCCCGGGCGCCAATGTCATATTCAGCGTTGCAAGCAGCTCGGCCAGCCTCTCCTTTGCATTGTCTGCTTCCAGGTCCAGGCCTGAACGTTTGACCTGCAGGCCCACCACCCGGTACATGGCCCCGGTATCAAGGTAGGTGTATTGCAGTTTTGCAGCCAGCAGTTTGCTGATGGTGCTTTTGCCTGCACCTGAAGGCCCGTCTATGGTAATAATATTTTGTTTTTCAGCCATAGCCAAGTTGTTTCAAGCTGTGCGCCAGGGCTTTGACAAAACGCCTGTTTTCCTCTGCGCGCCCCACGGTGATGCGGATATAGTTCGGGTATCCATATGCCTGCATCGGCCTGACTATTACCCCCTGGTGCAGCAGACTATCATAAAGTTCAGCACCATTTCCTTGCACGTCAATAAGAAAAAAATTCGTGTGGGTTTCCAGGGGACGGCATCCCAGTTTCGCCACTTCCCGGCTTAGCCAGGTTATGCCTTGCCGGCTTTTTTGCAGGGTCATCCTGTAGTGTTCATCATCTTCCAGAGCGGCAATGCCGCCGGCCTGGGCCAGTGAGTTGACGTTAAAAGGCTGGCGGACGCGGTTGAGATAGTCGGCCATCTCCTCGGCCATGATACCATAGCCCAGCCGCAACCCGGAAAGACCGTAAGCCTTTGAAAAGGTGCGCAATGCGGCCAGCGGCCTGCCTCTCCTGATATACGCCATGACATCTATACGCAGTTCCGGGGCGACAAAATCCACATAAGCCTCATCAAGCACCACAATTATATCATCCGGCAACTTCTCAAGGAACACGGCAAAATCATCCCTGCCGATGATCGTCCCCGTCGGGTTATTCGGGTTGTCGAGAAAAACCATCCTGGTCTTTTCAGAAACAGCTGCCAGAATTGCCTGGAGATCATGGTGCATGCTTTTTGTAAGCTCCACCACCTTGTTGGTTCCCCCCTGGACCTGCACCAGCTTCTGGTACATGAGAAAGGTGGGGT
>JAWVYE010000360.1:0-2767 GCA_033722905.1 Desulfobulbales bacterium | reverse complement strand
GATTTTATCCGCCAGGGAAAATCCAACAAAGAAGTGGCCTATCTCCTTAAAGTATCGGTCAGCGCTGTTGATTTCCACCGCCGCAACCTCCGCAAAAAACTTGACATCAAGGGCAAAAAAATAAACCTGCGGTCCTTTTTGCTTTCACACGTAGGTTAGGCCTACGTATAACCTACTGAACTATTCATATTGATTTTTCCATAATTTCCTTTATTGGTATATCTTACAAAAATCTGACCCGCAAAATTTACGGGGCGGGATAGCCGGACATCCCGGGAGATTTGGTTTCATTGTCCCCTGCATCAGGAACTCGCTGAGCCAATGGGGGATTCCCTGGCTGCTCCGCTTGGCTCCAGGTGAAGCAGCCTGGAAGCCCTTTACCGTTTTGAGCGCAGAAGCCTGGTTCAGATAAATCGCGCGGAAAAAAATTTCACAAACTTGATTTTTCTGTGCAGTTTCCGCCTTCATCGGCTAAATTAGGTATTTTTACGGAAATAGCTTGCCTTGCATACCACATTGTGGTAGTGAGGCAATAAAAATTCCCAAGCGGGTTACTGGTTATCTGTTGGTATGAATCATTAGCTGTACTGCAGTGAAAGGAAAACAATTAAAATGGAGGGCCATAATGGGCAGGTACAAGGAAATATTCACAAAAAGCATTGAAGAGCCGGAAGCCTTCTGGGGCAAAGCCGCAGAAAGCATTGACTGGTACAAAACCTGGGACAAAGTTTTGGACGACACAAATCCGCCCTTCTACAAGTGGTTTTCTGGCGGCGAAATGAACACCTGTTATAATGCCGTTGACCGCCATGTGGAAGGAGGCAGGGCAGACCAGGTGGCGATCATCTACGACAGTCCTGTAACCAACACTATTCAGAAGTTTACCTACCGGGAACTCCGTGACCTGGTGGCAAATTTTGCCGGCGTCCTCAAAGGCCAGGGCGTTGAAAAAGGTGACACGGTCATCATCTATATGCCCATGATCCCGCAGGCTGCTATTGCAATGCTGGCCTGCGCCCGCCTCGGAGCGATCCACTCCGTGGTTTTCGGAGGGTTTGCGGCCAATGAGCTGGCCATTCGCATTGATCATTCCCAACCCAAGGTGATCGTTACGGCTTCAGGCGCTGTGGAAGGTAAAAAACTTATCGAGTACAAGCCTCTTCTCGACAAGGCCATTGAGATTGCCGACCACACTCCGGAAAAATGCATTATCTATCAGCGCGAAATAATCAAGGCACCCCTGAGTGAAAACAGGGACCTGGACTGGCAGGAACTGGCTGCTGCTGCGCAACCTGCAGACTGTGTACCGGTGCAGGCCACTGATCCCCTTTATATCCTCTACACCTCCGGCACCACCGGCATGCCGAAGGGCGTGGTCAGGGATAACGGCGGCCATGCCGTCGCCCTGAACTGGAGCATGGAAAATATCTACGACATCCGCGGCGGTGATGTTTTCTGGGCCGCCTCGGATGTGGGCTGGGTGGTTGGCCACTCTTATATCATATACGCGCCGCTGTTCAGAGGCTGCACTACCATCATTTATGAAGGAAAGCCCATAGGCACACCTGATCCGGGAGCATTCTGGCGCGTCATCTCACAGCATAACGTCAAGGTGCTGTTCACTGCGCCGACTGCGTTCCGCGCCATCAAAAAGGAAGATCCAGACGGATCATATACCAAGTCGTATGATCTCTCGGACTTCAAATACCTGTTCCTGGCCGGTGAGCGCCTTGATCCTGACACCTACCACTGGGCCTGCAAGATCCTGCACCGGCCTGTGGTTGATCACTGGTGGCAGACTGAAACCGGCTGGCCCATCGCCGCCAACTGCATGGGTATTGAGCAGATGCCTATCAAGCCGGGCTCACCGACTGTTCCGGTTCCTGGATACAATGTCCTGATCCTGGACGATGAAGGCAAGGAAGTCGGCCCCCATGAAGAAGGCAACGTCGTAGTGAAACTGCCGCTGCCTCCCGGCACCCTGCCGACTCTGTTCAAGGATGATGCAAAATTTCAAAGCTCGTACATGAGCAAGTTCCCCGGCTATTATGAAACCAGTGATGGCGGTTACAAGGATGAGGACGGCTACATCTTTGTCATGGGCCGCATGGACGACGTTATCAATATAGCCGGCCACCGGTTATCCACCGGCGCCATGGAAGAGGTTATCGCCACCCATCCCAGTGTGGCCGAGTGTGCTGTTTTCGGGACCGATGACCAGCTCAAGGGCCAACTGCCCATCGGCCTTGTTGTCTTGAAGGCTGGAGTTGAACAGGATATTGCTGAACTGCAGACCGACCTGGTAAAAATGGTCAGAAGCCAGATCGGCCCCATTGCCTGTTACAAGGAGACCTCTGTAGTGGCCCGGCTGCCCAAAACCCGGTCCGGAAAGATATTGCGGGGAACCATGCGGGCAATTTCCAACGGCAAGGAATACAGGATGCCTTCCACCATTGACGACCCGGCCATCCTGGATGAGATAACGGAAACCCTCAAGAATATGGGGTATCCAAAATAACAGCCTGGATACGGTAAACAAAAAGGGGCGTAAAATTACGTCCCTTTTTGTTTCACCAGGTGTTCCGCCTTTTTAAGAGAGGGCCCATGAAAATTCACGAGTACCAGGCCAAAGAGTTGTTTAGAAATTACGATATACCGGTACCAGAGGGTGGGGTCGTATTCTCGGCAAATGAAGCTAAGGCCGTGGCCGATAAACTTGGCGGTTATCCGGTTGTGGTAAAAGCCCAAATCCATGCCGGGGGCCGTG
>JAWVYE010000359.1:0-2767 GCA_033722905.1 Desulfobulbales bacterium | reverse complement strand
GGGCAACTTTGTCAATGGCAGCTTCAGCGGCCGGGGGGTTTTACTGCTGCCGGACAAGCGGCAATATGAGGGGGAATGGCAAAACGACCTGCCAAACGGATTTGGCACCCAAACCAATCCTGACGGCACAGTTTACACCGGTGAATGGAGTGATGGTAAATATAACGGGCAGGGAAAACTGACGACCGCCGACGGTGGGTCATACAGCGGCGCCTGGAAAGACGACCTGCCCCATGGCGCCGGAACGCTGACCAAGCCGGACGGCAGCAGGTTCAGCGGCGAATTCAGAAACGGCAAGGCAGTTGGCGAAGGGCTGCTGGTCTCACCGGCAGGCAAAGAGACTAAGGTTTCCATGTGAGCCGCATGGGGCTGGTCATCATAATGACTGCGCCGGCAGCGCTTGACAGCTTACTGTTTCAGGATAAAGGCCGGGCCTTTCTATATGGAGATAGTGTATGAGTAAGAAAACGCTCAAAGTACGGACTCCCCAGTTCCCTCTCTATTCGGAAGTCCGCCATCTGCTCCAGATTTTTGCGGGCACTTCTCAGTCTGTTATCAAAAAAATGCTCAAGTCCATTGCAGAGCAAACCGGCACACCAAGACATCCCGTTGACTGGACAAATCCGGAATCCTGGATCCAGAAAAGGCTGAGCGGCGAATCCGCAATCCTGGCCCAGCGGATCTGGCAGGCAAGCAACAATGAAGTCAATCCGCGCCATATATACGGCGCATACCTTTTTGTTAACAATAACAACCTGTTAACCGACAATGTTTTTGGGGTTTATCAAATAACATCCCGGGGCCAGG
This sequence comes from Desulfobulbales bacterium, assembly GCA_033722905.1. Classification (GTDB taxonomy): domain Bacteria; phylum Desulfobacterota; class Desulfobulbia; order Desulfobulbales; family BM004; genus BM004. The sequence goes on along the minus strand of JAWVYE010000359.1, from coordinate 1,960 downwards.
CATTTCTTGATAATGACGCCAAGCTCATCGCCGAGATCGATGACCACGAAGGCATCCCCCAGCTGTTAAGGATACTGGCCGGCAAATCTTCGGCCAGAAGGAGAGACCTGTTACCCGAGTGGGGAGATTTTCTCAGGGAACACTCCCACTTCGGCACCCAGGCCACCATCCGGGATACATTACGCCGCAGGCTGAACAATCTCGTGGAAAGGGGATATGTCTCCAGGCAGGGCGTCACATACCTTATAACCAAGAAAGGCCTGGATTATGCAGAACAGTTCACCCAGGTCGACCTCGACCAGAAACGCGATGTCGTCAGAACCATAAAGGCCTTTAATGCAGAGCAGATGCAAAAATTAAGCAGTCTCCTTGCCTTTATGCACCAGAGGGATTTTGAATTTCTCGTCCTGGAGCTTCTCGAATCAATGGGATATGAAGACATCAGGGTTACCAAGGAAAGCGGCAGCAAGGGTGTTGAGGTTACTGCCTCTATTCAGGAAGGCATCAGCTCGATCCGGGAAGTCATCCATGTCAGGCGCTATCAGGCTTCAACAGGACGGCCTGCTTTGGACCAGCTCCGCGAAGCCGCCGTCCGCCTCAACTGCCTGCGCTCCACCTTAATCACCCTGGGCCGCTTTACGCGCGACTGCAAAGAGGCTGCCTTGCTGGCAGATAAACTACCGGTGAAGCTTATTGACTCCAATCACCTGCTGGAACTGCTGCGCCAACACAAAATCGGCGTCACGCAACAGTCTGTCATGCTCTATCACATTGACGACGAATATTTCTCCTCGTCAAGTGATACGTCCGCCGCCTCTGAAAATTAAAGGTTTGCCGGCTGCAGCAGCAGGCAGGGAAGGTATCCCCGAAAACGCTTGTGCTGCTGGGCAATGACCTACAGCTTCTTGCGCGGCTTGTGCAGATCACGGGGACTGTCGAGCTGGTACATCCTTATTTTTCTGCTCCTGGGAAATTCATATTTAACCAGTCCTTTAAGATGTTTCGGCAGCCCGGCTTTATCAATAACCTGTTCTGCTTCCCTGTAACCCCGCTCACGGACTAGAAAAGTGCCGTTACCCAGCAGCAGCACGGCAATGGAGCGATTTCGTTTGTAGGAAAGAAGTTCAATCCCCTGGTCAGGGCCAAGTTTATCCAGCTTCTGCAGCAGGGTGCGGATAACGGATTCTATATTCACCAAGGCCATGGGGCATTATCAATTATGGCAGGGAATGACCCTGGTGCGGATAACATCAGGGTGGGCTTCAATTTCTGCTATAACATCATCGGGAACAAGGGATTCGACATCAATGATGTTATAGCCGATATCACCGTTGCTTTCATTGATATAGCTGGCGATATTTATGTTGTTGGAGCCGATGATATTGGTGGCAAAGCCGATCATGCCCGGGATGTCCCTGTTTATCATGATCAGCCTGGCATGGCAGCTTCCGGATGGAATGGACTCAACGGTCGGGAAATTAACGGAGCGGCCGATGGTGCCGTATTGCAGATAATTTTTCAGTTCCGAAACCGCCAGGCAGGCACAGTTTTCTTCACTTTCTTCCGTACTGGCACCCAGGTGTGGCGAGGTCATGACGCGGGGGTGGTTGAGATTCTTATGGTTCGGGAAATCCGTGATATAGCCATCGAGCCTGCCTTCATTTAAGGCCTGTAAAACAACCTCGTCATCGACAATTTCCCCCCGGGAAAAATTAATCAGGCTTGCACCCGGCTTCATCTGGCTGATGAACTCTCTGTTGACAAGCCCCCGGGTCTTATTGTTCAGGGGTACGTGAATGGCAACAATATCAGACTGCTGCAGGACGGCGCCAAGATTCCTGGTAAGCTTGACGTCGTAGGACAGGGCGTGGATATTTTCCAGGGCCGGGAAAGGATCACAGGCCACCACCTGCATCTGTCTCTGGACACCGCCATTGGCTACCATAACCCCGATTTTGCC
>JAWVYE010000358.1:0-2772 GCA_033722905.1 Desulfobulbales bacterium | reverse complement strand
GTCGGCATGGTGTCGGAAAACTGGTTCATTAATGCGGCGGGCAGCGTGCTGACATCCCTGGAAGCGGAAGAACTGCTCGAGGAGATGCAGGCAATAGAGGCCGGCCTTGGCAGGAAGAGAGGCTCTTACGGCAAACCGGAAGACCGAACCGTTGATCTTGATCTGCTTTACTGGCATGACAGGGTCAGCCACGACCCCAAGGTGACTCTGCCGCACCCTGAGATTGCCACCCGGCTTTTTGTCCTGTTCCCCCTGGCGGAAATCGGGCCGGACCTGCTACATCCGGTTACTGCCAGGACTTCGGCGGAAATGCTGCAGGAATGTATGGCAAACCAGCTTAAAACAGGTGTTGTTTCGCAGGTGCAAGTAACATCGTGGTCCCAAGAAAACTGTGAGGAGAGTTGATGACACCGCTGCGCCTGTTGATCATCGGTTTGCTCATCTATCTGCTTATCCGGCTGCTTACCAGGTCGGGCAGGAAAAAGGTCCGGTTCGGCAGGCAGGGCTCAGCTGCCCCGGGGGGAACTGCCAGGGATATGCTTGTAGAGGACCCGGTCTGCCATACCTATATCCCGAAGAGGCAGGCGGTTCAATTGCATCATGATAAAAAAATGTATTACTTTTGTAGCAATAAATGCTGTAAAATGTTTCTCAAGAATAAAGGAGCAGAAGAATGAAATTTTTTATTGATACGGCAAACATCGAGGAGATAAAAGAGGCTCATGCCCTGGGAATGGTGGATGGGGTTACCACGAATCCATCGCTCATCGCCAGGGAGAACAGGCCGTTTGAAGAGTTGCTGCTGGAAATATGTAATCTTGTTGACGGGCCCGTCAACGGCGAAGTCATCAGCCTTGATGCTGAAGGGATGATTTCAGAGGGGAGAAAGCTGGCAGCATTTCATGCCAATATTGTGGTCAAGATACCTATGACCACAGAGGGGCTCAAAGCTGTAAAGGTATTGAACAGTGAAAATATCCGCACCAATGTCACCCTGGTTTTTTCCCCGATGCAGGCATTGATGGCGGCCAAGGCCGGCGCATCCTATGTGAGTCCGTTTGTCGGCCGTCTTGACGATATCTCCCAGGTCGGTATGGACCTGGTAAGTGATATCATGAATATCTATGGGAATTACGGCTATGAAACGGAAGTAATTGTCGCCAGTATCCGTAATCCCATCCATGTGGTTGAATCTGCGCTTGTTGGCGCGGATATTGCAACAATTCCCTTCAAGGTTATCAGTCAGCTGGCCAAGCACCCTCTGACTGATATCGGTATGGAAAAATTTCTTGCCGACTGGGAGAAAAGGGCTAAGTAAAATAACTTTGTCCCGATAATTGCTTATGCGGTTTACGCTATTCTTCATTTTCGTGACAGTTCTGTTGCCGTTTACTATGAACGCCGAGGCAACCATGTATTCCTTTGTCGATGAATACGGCAGACTTCATTTCACAAATGTGCCTGTTGATACTCGCTACAAGGAGTTGCCCGACTATGATGTCATAAGAAAGGTTGCCGTATACGGGCGTTACGGCAAACATATAAAGAGCGCTGCCGAGCGCTACGGCCTGGATCCTGAACTTATAAGGGCGATTATCAAGGTTGAATCCAATTTCAACCCCAATGCGGTTTCGAAAAAGGGGGCCATGGGGTTGATGCAGCTTATGCCGGAGACCGCCAGGGAAATGCAGGTTAAAGCTCCCTTTGAGGCCAGGGATAATATTATGGGCGGCAGCCGCTATCTGCGAAAAATGTTGAACATGTTCAATGGCGATCTGAGGCTTGGTCTGGCAGCATATAACAGCGGACCCACCAGGGTTCTGGCAAATAACAGAATCCCCCGCATTCCTGAAACAGAGCAGTACGTTAAAAAAGTAATGCGTCTGTATGGCAGGGCCAGGGCGAATACCCTGGCCAGTCAGTAGGAGATGCTTTCCTAAAGTGAAAAATATATATACAGTCCCTAATCTTCTCACGGGGTATCGGTTTGCCATCGTCCCTGTGCTTCTGTTCATGCTGCAGCCAGGCATGGGCGAGATAACCGCCTTAACGGCATTTTTTCTTTTTTTATCCGGGGCGCTGACAGATCTGGCTGACGGCTACCTGGCCAGAAAACAAGGCATTGTCTCAGTACTGGGCAAGCTGATGGACCCGCTGGCGGATAAAGTGCTGGTGTCAACCCCTCTGATTATGCTCATACCCATGGGCAGGATACCGGCCTGGGTCAGCCTGTTGATAATTGCCAGGGAGCTGGCGGTTACCGGTTTACGGGGTCTGGCTGCTGCTTCAGGAATTGTTGTTTCAGCCAGCGGCCTTGGAAAAATAAAAAGCGTATTTCAATACACTGCACTCTGTATATTGATCTTTCCGGCCACCCTATTGCCCATTCCGTTTCTGCATGACCTGGGCCGCATTATCCTTTATGTTTCACTTGTCCTTACCCTGTGGTCAGGCGTTGATTATTTTGTGCGTTTGCAGAAAATTTATCTGGCCGCCTGAGGTGGTGAATAAAGCTGTTCAGCAATAATTATCTGCTTGGGTAAAAAAATGGTAAATCCGCGGTGGCAGCAGAATACAGATTGACAGGACAAGTGTTGGTGCGGTAAACAATTACTATATGCCGGAGTGGTGAAACTGGTAGACGCACGGGATTCAAAATCCCGCGGGGGCGACCCCGTCTCGGTTCGATTCCGAGCTCCGGCACCAGTAAAAAAAAAGGGATAGGCGCATCTGCCTATCCCTTTTTATTTAAAAATTTTTCGGTCGGTTGCC
>JAWVYE010000357.1:0-2774 GCA_033722905.1 Desulfobulbales bacterium | reverse complement strand
CTGTGCTCGTTATGGACGCAAATACCGGCGGTGTCCTTGCAATGGCAAGCTATCCATCATTCAACCCTAATAGTTATTGGCAGTTTTCCAGCTCGGCACTCAGCAATATGATTGTCAGTGAACCGGTATACCCGGGTGAACTTGCGCTGATTTTCCAGCAGGCCGCCGCTATCAACCTAAGGAATGAGAAAAAATCACAGGCAGCTGACAACCGAGCTGCCGCAAATTCATTGCCGGTCCTGGAACCGGAAATACTCAAAAGAAGAAAATTGTCGGTCGCACCGCGCATTGACACTGTGGACCCGGAATATTTTGCACGCTTTAGCGCAGTTCTGGGGCTTCATAATGAACCTGAGACAGACATCCCGCTGAAAGACGAAACAGCGGTTTCCTCCGCCACCCTTCCTACAGATCCCTCCTTTCATACTTCCGCCTTACGGCTGCTTACAGGTTTTACGACGCTTATGAACAACGGCAGCATAGTGAGTCCGCACTTATTGCAGGTTGCCTATCCAAAGAATAACCATGAACCTGTTAAAACAAACCTGGCATCTACCGGGCAGTCTGCACTCCTGCATCCTGAGACAAGCAAGGGGCTGGTTGATTTTCTGGCAGCCAAATGGCTGAAAATCAGGAGCAGGGGCAGAAGTTCGGCAACACCGATGTTTTTGCAGGCACACAGGTTTGCAGCCGCGCGTGAAAATACCGGTACAACCGGTGAAAAAGCTGATACAGCAGAAGCCGGCGAACAGATCCCCCGAATCACGCAAAGTATCATGCTGGGTGCAATACCAGGCAGGAATCCCAAGCTGACCATGATAGCTCTGCTCTTTTATCCTGACAACAATGATGACGGATACCCTGATGCGCTGGAAGCATTCGGCAACAAGTTCTCTATCCTGGCACCGGACCGGGATATGATTGACAAGATGCTCTATGTGGCCGGACAGGCATCCCCGGTACCCTCTTCTGAGTTCTGGCAAAACAACTCCGGGGCATTGACAAGGAACATAAAGCCACATTCACCTGAACAACAGAACATTGCCGGAACAGAAACAGACAATAAGAAAAGCATGCCTGATGTCACCGGCAAAAGTCTCCGGGCAGGCCTGCAGGTGCTCCAGCATTTAAACCTTGATATTAAACTTATCGGCAGCGGCAGGATTGTTGCCCAACAGCCGGCGGCCGGTGCCGAACTGCAATACGGCAGCCCATGTCTGCTGGAACTGCAGCAGGAGATATGAACAGCCAAAAGATAACATGCAATAAGCTTTTCGGGTCGGATTGATGACGTCATTTTCCCCTGCACAGAAGCAACTCAAACACTTACTTGAAGGAGTTGAAAACAACATTACAGGCACTACGGAAATAGCTGCAGTTACAGGACTTTGTTCAGATTCAAGGAAAGTCCGACCGGGAAACTTATTTGCGGCGCTCAAAGGACTCTCTGCCGATGGCCACAACTTTTTGGATCAGGCAGTAGCAGCAGGATGCTCTGCCCTGCTGGTAAACAGGGATTGGCAGGCGCAGGCGCGCTCGCCAAAGGTTGGTTATGATATCCCGGTAGTTGAGGTTGATGATACCAAAACCGCCCTGGGTAAAATTGCCGCAAATTACTATGACCATCCCGAACGGCAACTGAAAATGATAGGTATTACCGGAACCAACGGCAAAACAACCACATCTTATCTGGTGGAGTCCCTGCTGCAGACCTGCGGCAGGAGGACAGGCATCATCGGAACAGTAAATTATCGTTATAATGACAGAAAAAACAATTACATTGAAATTGATGCCCCCTTTACAACCCCTGAGGCCCCGACTCTTTTTGCACTGCTTCGCAAGATGGCCGACGAAGATATCACAGATGTTGTCATGGAAGTGTCATCGCACGCCCTGGCCCAGTCAAGGCTTTCGGGGTTGGCATTTGATATCGGGGTATTTACCAATTTAAGCAGGGATCACCTGGACTTTCATCCTGATATGCACCACTATTTCACGAGTAAAAAACTGCTCTTCACCAGATATCTGAAACCCGGCGGTCGGGTGGTGATTGTCGTTGATGATACAAAATCAGCCTCTGAAAGTTCCGCAGCAGAACATGAAGAGGGCAATAACTGGGGCAAGCAGATGCAGGCAGATTTACAGACTGCATTTAACGGTAAAGATGATGCGCCGCAGTTGACTACCTGCGGCATGAGCAGCGACTGTGATATATATCCGCAGAATTTTTCCCTGGACATTAACGGCATTAAGGCGGAAATAGCTACACCTGCCGGCTGCCTGTTCCTCAAAAGCCCTCTTGTTGGAGAATTCAACCTGCGCAATATGCTCTGTGCCATAGGAATTGGCTTAGCGCATGGTGAAAAGCCCGACTGCCTGCAAAACGGCCTGGAGAAAGTAAAGTCAGTTCCCGGCAGACTGGAAAGGGTCGGACTCAATATCGCCGATTTTATAGGACCTGCAGTTTTTGTCGATTATGCCCACACCCCTGATGCCCTCGAAAACGCTTTAGGCGCCTTGATGGAACTCAAACCCAAAAGACTGGTCTGTGTTTTTGGCTGCGGTGGCGACCGCGATCCCGGCAAAAGGGAACTGATGGGAGAAATTGCCGGCAAACTCTGCGATGTGGTGCTGGCAACCTCCGACAATCCCCGCTCAGAGTCTCCTGAAGCCATACTGGTACAGATTGAAAAGGGACTGGTCGGCTCAGGTATTAAAAAGTTTTCGTCTATTATAGATTTTAACGAGGAAACTGAAAACTGCTATGACATCAT
>JAWVYE010000356.1:0-2774 GCA_033722905.1 Desulfobulbales bacterium | reverse complement strand
TGCTCTTTTTCATCACCGATGCAGATCTTGACCACAGACCACCTGAGCATCAACGGTGCCAGAAGTGTCGTAATAAAAGCCATCAGCACCAGGGCTGAAAACTGGTTCTCCGTCAACAGGGGATCGCTGATAACACCCTGTGCCAACAGATCATTGCTGAGGGCGATAACCACGGCAACAACTACCAGCTCCACCGCGCCTCTGCCGTTCATGCCGAAACCTATAATGGATGATTCCCGTAGGGTGTAGCGGAAAGCCAGGGCGCCGAGACCACAGCCGATAAGTTTGCCGAGAATGGCGGTAATTATAATTGCAATTGCAAAAAACAGGAAAGAAAAACTCCATTGAAAATGTATATGAAATGCTAATGAGGCAAAGAAAACCGGCATCAGAAAACCATGGCTTAAGCCGTAGAACCTGTCGCTTATGGCGTTATAAATATTCTCATGCATAATCTCCTTGCGGACAAACTGGCCGGCCAGAAAAGCCCCGATGACCGTGTGCAGACCCGCCAGTTCAGCGGCTGTCGCCATAACCAGGGCCGAGATCATGGCAAAGGTGAAACCCTTGGCATTGTAGTCATCAAGTTTTCTGGTAAATACGGGAATGATAAAATGACCGGCCAGAATGGTAAAGGCGAAAAAAGCAGAGACCTTGAGAAGGATTTTAGCAATGCCGATGGTGTCAACCGTTCCTGTCTGCACCAGGCCCAGCAGGACGGAAAGACCGATCAGGGAAAGTATATCATCGGCAATTGCCGCACCCATTATGACATGGCCTATACTCGTCTTGTGGATCTGCATCTCCTGTAAAATTACGGCCTGGACGGCAATCGCGGTAATGGAAAGGCCGATTCCGACAAAAAGAGACTGGAAGACGGTGCCGCCAAAGTAACGGGTCACAAAAAAGCCCATGACAAAGGGCATAACAAATCCGCCCACTGCCACGGCCAGTGACGGCCAGACATGCTCGAGCAGCTCCTTGGGGTCCATCTCCATGCCGGCATAAAACATGGCAAAAAATATACCCAGATCGGCCAGAAAGGTTATGGCCACGGAAGGCGTGACAATATTTAAAACCGCAGGTCCCAGAAGCAGTCCGGTTAAAAGCTGGCCCAGCATGACCGGCAGCCCCAAACGGACAAATAATGCTCCCATGGGCCAGGCCACCGCCAGAATAACGAGAAGGTTAATGATCAGATGATCTGTCAGCATAACAGGGGTTCCTCTTTGTTTCCAGAGTATGCAGGAAGTACCCGGATCAAGGTATAAACTGCGCCGTGACTGCAGGTGTAAGTTCTACTTTATTCTTTTCCTGCTGGTAAGACAATATCTGAGTCTGTTAAATTACATTTTGACTCCGAACCTTTTTAGTAATAACTCCTGCAGGTGGGCCAGTGAAGGTAAGCTGCATAATCCCAACCAGAGACCGCTGTCACATGGTACTTGCAGCCATAAACAGCGTCAAGCTGCAGCAATATCCGGGATTGGAAATAATCCTCGTTGACGATGGCTCAACGGATAACACCCTGGCCGAAGTTGCTTTAAGGCACCCGGAAATTCATACCGTCCGCCTCAAAAATAAGGGGCCGGGGCAGGCCCGTAACGCCGGTGTTGCTGTATCCAGGGGCGATATAATCATGTTCCTCGATTCAGATGATCTCTGGCTCGACAGCCATGTTCAGCGGCTTGTAGATGTCCTGCAGCGCGGTTTTCAGGTTGCCTATGGCGTAGCACAGACAAGGGATGAGATCAGGGGTGCTGATTTTCTCATCCCTGAAAACGGGGCAGGCATTGAAGGTGACTGCTTTCATGCCCTGCTGCGCTGGTGTTTTCTGGTGCCTTCCGCAATGGCCCTTACCCGTGAAGCTTTTGCTAAAACCGGTGGCTTTGCAGGTGTTGCCTGTGGCGAAGACTGGATTTTCTTCCTCAAGCTTGCAGCACGGTATCCCTTTGGTTTTGCCGGCCCTGAACCGATCACCCTGCGAAAACTGCACCGCGGCAGCCTCTGTTTTTTACATGATAAGAAAAAACTTCTTGCTATCATAAATCATATACTTACAATTCTGGAAAACGAACCCCGGGCAACTAAAGAACATTGCAACCATTTTAAAATGTTGCATAAATGGACTGCTGCAAACATGAGACAATGGTCGACTGTACAGGACTGGTACCTGGCAATGCTGGAGGAGAAAATAATTTGAGTACCATTATACCGGAAGACAAACACCGCAAGACTTTGGAAACCTGCGTCGATGTTCCGGAAGAGCCACCCTCATTTCCCATCCGCATTACCAAGGTCGGCATCTCGGGTAAAACCGTCTGGGTGCGTCTGACGGATCATGGCGGCGGTTATCTGCCATTTAAGGCTAAAATACTTGTCGACCTAGATGCCAAAAGGCGCGGCATTCACATGTCCAGAATTGAACAGGAGATAACGTCGTTACATGACAGGCAGTTCAACAGCCTGCCGGAATACGGGAATCTGCTCTCCTCCCGCGTTCTTGCCCGGCAAAACGCCCGCTCTCTTTCTCTGGAACTGACCGGCCAATTGCCCTTTATCCAGCAGACTCCGGTCACTAAAATAAACTCCATTGACTCCATTGAAGTAAGCTGCAAAACTGTATTAGAAGCAAAAAAAACCGGAAAATCTTTACAAACAGAGATTGGCATAGGAATGCATCACCTTACTGCCTGTCCCTGTACCATCTCTTATAACGAGGCCCTCTTCAACCGTTTTAATGACTCCTGCCCCCAGGCTACCCATTCCCAGAG
>JAWVYE010000355.1:0-2784 GCA_033722905.1 Desulfobulbales bacterium | reverse complement strand
CCTGGCCCACGAGGCGGGCTTCACCATTGTCGCCATTGCCGATTCCAGGGGTGCCATTTTCGGCAAGGATGGTCTCGACCCGGAGACGGTCATGGACCACAAGCTGAAGCACCATGACATAAGGACCATGATGTATTGCGACGGATCGGTCTGTGACATGGAACTCTACCATAAAATCACCGTTGATGAGCTCCTGAAGCTGGATGTCGATATCCTGGTGCTGGCGGCTCTGGAGAACCAGATCACTAAAGACAACGCCAGCTCCATCGGAGCACGCCTGGGTATGGAGATTGCCAACGGGCCGGTTACTTCAGCGGCTGACGTCATCCTGGCAGAAAAGGGTATTACAGTGCTGCCCGACGTTCTGGTCAATGCAGGCGGTGTGACGGTCAGTTATTTCGAATGGGTCCAGAATCGTGCCGGATTCTATTGGGAGGAGGAGGAAGTAAACGACCGCTTGCAAAAGAAGGTCATCCGTGAAGCCAATGCCATTTTCGACCTGGCCGCAGAAAAAAAGATAAGTCTGCGCACAGCAGCCTATCTCCTGGGTGTAAAGCGTATCGCCGGTGCCATTAGCGAAAAAGGAACCAGGGAATATTTTCAGTCACTGCAGAAAACTTCGGGCCTTTAGATTTATAAAGATTTTGAGATTTTATGGGGGACAGATTTGAAATTTGTCCCCAGATAATCTGAACTTCCACAACGTTAAAACACTCATAAATTCTTGTGGGTGACTAATTTGCCATCTGGCCCCGGATAAACACCGGTTGCTGCAGATGATACGAGCCGCCCTGCCCTAAAGCTGAAAAACCTATACTTTGTGTTTTTTTTATTGTGTTATATCAAACATCTTTTGACGCATGGAACTGCTGTGAAAATTAGTAATTGACTCATGGTGTTTATTGTTATAAGCAATATTTTATAACCGGTTTGTAAAGCTTGCGTGACATCCAGGTCCCATAATTCCACAAAGGAAAAAACTCCGACGTGCATGATCTTTCCTTTATCCAGGCCTTCAAGGACTCGTTCTTGGGGGCTTTTGCGTCTTGGCAATATATTTCATAGCAGCAGAAGGGGGGAATACAAATGGGGCATATTACCAATCCAGAAAATGAGTATCGTTTATTGCAGCAACGGTTGGCTGCAAAAGTTCAGGCAGCCCCGGATTCACCTGCATTAATGAAAATTCTGTCCCTGCTGTTTTCACCTGAGGATGCTGAATTGGCGCGCCGGCTTCCCCACAGTTTTATGCCCCTGGCAGACATTGCCAAAAAACTTGCTATGCCGGAGGATGAACTCAATGAAAAATTGACCGAAATGGCGCACAGGGGCATTGTCTTTGATATTGAGTACAACGGCATACGCTACTTCACTCTGCCACCGGTGGTAATCGGTTTCTTTGAGTTTGTCTTTATGCGGACCCGGCCGGAGGCCCCGATGAAAGAGCTTGCCCGGCTTTTTGAGGAATATTTCAACGAACACCAGGGCAGATTTTTCCGGACGCATCTTGCGGAAAAAACCCAACTTTTCAGATCCCTTGTCCGTGAGGAAGCCTTACCGGATAATACTACTGAGGTTCTTGACTGGGAAAGAGCAACCGAGATTATCAATTCATCTGCTTCATTTGCGGTGGGGATATGCCAGTGCCGGCATACTGCTGAACACCTAGACAAGGCATGCGACAAGCCCCGTGAAGTCTGCCTGACATTTAACCATATTGCAGAGAGTCTGAGCCGCAATGGCCATGCCCGGCCCATAGGCAGAAAAGAGGCCATGGACATCCTGGTCAAAAGCAAGGAAGCGGGCCTGGCCCAGACCGGCGATAATGTCCAGCGAAAAGTAGCCTTTATCTGTAACTGCTGCGGCTGCTGCTGCCATCTCATGCGGGCCATGAAAAACTACGCCATCCACCCTGGTATTATTACTTCAAACTGGATTATGGATGTGGATCTCTCAAAATGCAAAGGATGCGGTGAGTGCGCCAAAGCATGTCCTGTGGACGCCGTCGATATAGAAAAGGTCCAGGAGGGGGATAAAAAGAAAATGTGGGCTGTGCGCAATGAGGAGGTATGCCTCGGTTGCGGAGTTTGCGCTACGGCCTGTAAATCCGGCGCCGCAACCATGAAATCACGCTCGCAAAGAGTAGTTGTGCCGGAAACTGTTTTTGACCAGAGGGTTGCAATGGCTCTGGAACGGGGCAAACTGGCTGATCTGCTGTTTGATGACCCTGAAAGACTCAGCCATAGAGCCTTAGGAAAATTTATTGGCACCATGGAAAAGAGTGCACCGTTTAAAGCAGCTATGGCCAGGGAGTCTCTTAAGTCATCGTTTCTGGATGCCCTGGTCAAAGGTGCCAAAAAAAAGGCCGGTGACCTGGCAGACATTTTAACCTGATGCAGCCAGATTATCATAACGGGTTGCAAGGTAGTTGCAGATTGCCGTATCATATGACAATTCATAATTTCAGCGGAAAAAATTGTCCATAGCAGCAGGATCGTCTAACTCAGCAAAAGGATATGCATTGAAGGGTCTCACGATGAAAAAGACATTGTTAATCATGGTAAATTCATTGGTTTTACTGCTTATATTATTGCCCATGGGTATCAGCCATTCAGAAACATTACAGCCAATCCCTGAAGAAGTTTTCAATGAACTCTGTGACTTTTATGATGAAACTTCATTTGAATGTGAACTCAAACCAGCAATGCTTGTCTGGCTTGACCTGGACTCAGACGGAGAAAAGGAGATTTTAATTGACGGCAAAGATATATCGGCATTTCATGG
>JAWVYE010000354.1:0-2790 GCA_033722905.1 Desulfobulbales bacterium | reverse complement strand
CTACTGGGTTCGCCTTGGTTCCTCACTCATCCACCTCGGTCTGATCCTTTTCATACTCGACCTGCTGTTATATGAGAGAAAAAACCTGCACCTTTTTCTTTTTTGGATTACCACAGGTGCCAGTGTTGCCGGAATGCTGTTCTGCTTTTACGCTGAATCAGTTGTCGCATTCATAACCGGAAGCCGGGGGGCTTCTGAAAAATAATATCTAACAATTTGTTATACTTTACAAAATCTGCTATATTCGGATATTTTGTTTGGGCAGCGGGTTGTGGAATTTTTAACAAGGAGAATGGCATGAAAATATTTATCAGCCTAATAATCATGATACTGTTGGTATGCCCGACTGGAGCCAGTGCCCTTTGTGTCCAGGGTGACTGCCTGGACGGACAGGGTACAGTGGTCATGCCGGATGGCAGAAGATATGTGGGAGAATTCCAGAATGGTGTCCGGACGGGCCGGGGCCTTATGACCTTTCCCGATGGGACAAAATATCTTGGTGACTGGCGGGATGACAAACCCCATGGCCAGGGAACCCTCTCTTCAGCAGGAAAATTTGAATATGCAGGTGCTTTTGCCAACGGTGTCAGGGAAGGACATGGCACCCTGGAAGCTGCTGACGGCAAAAAATATACCGGACAATGGCGCAACGATGTGCCCCATGGACAGGGCAGGATAACCTATCCTGATGGCAGTGAATTTATCGGCCAGTTTGCCAAAGGCAGACGCAAAGGTCAAGGTGAGGCAACCTATCCCGATGGCAGCAAATATACCGGGGAATGGGATAATGACAAGTACAACGGCAGCGGCACTCTGGTTTTTGCAGAAGGTGGAAAATATACCGGTGCGTTTAAAAACGGCTTAATGCACGGCAATGGCACTTATATTAATCCGGACGGCAGCACCTATGCAGGGCTCTGGCAGAATGATGTGCTCATGAAAAAAGAACTTTACCTTGAGCCGGAGGCTGCAGCTGTTGAGGATAGCAGCAGGCATGTACCAGCGGTTGTTGACGTAAAGCCGAGCATACCAGCACACCCCGCACCGGAAATTGCCAATACCCTGGCCGGTTATGCCAGTGTCAGGCAGAACGGCGTCTATGTCCGTTCCGGCCCCTCAACCGAATACAGGATTCTCCGTTCAGTAAACCGCGGATTTCCCGTGCAGATAATTGAGCAAAGTGAAAACTGGGCAAAAATAAGGGATGCCGTCGGGCAGGAGGGCTGGATATACAGGCCTCTCCTGGGCAGGAACAACACTGTTACCGCCACTGCACCTAAAATCAATCTGCGCTCGGGGCCGGGTTTGAATTTCCTGGTGATCAGACAGGTAGATTTCGGAACTGTACTGCAGGTGCATAATGTAAAAAATGACTGGTATCTGGTGGCCGCAGCGGACGGAATGGAGGGCTGGCTCAGGCGCGATCTGGTCTGGCCTGCCGGACACGCTGCCGGTGCCGTACCGGTTGCTGCCGAAGCTGGTATGGCGTCTGCTCAGCCGGTTGCAGCAGATGCGCCTGTCATAGAAGAGAGGGCGGTGGAATCTGCTGCATCATTGGCGCCCAGGGCTCCCGGGCCTGAGACCGGTATAGCTGTCGAGACGGAAGAAGCTCCAATTGAGTTGGAAGGCGGTGTTGTAATTGCCTCTGCAACTGATGTTGTTGTTGAAACTTCTCCTGCTGAAAATATAGCGGCATCCGGCAATATATATAGCGCTCCGGCCCTTGATTCACAGTATGCCGGTGTTGTCCAGAACGGCAAAGGCGCCAATATCCGGTCAGAGCCCTCCCTGGCATCTGAAGTTCTCCGTTCGGTTCCCCCCGGCTATCCCCTGCTTGTCCATGTCCGCCAGGATGAGTGGTCCCTGGTCGAGGATTTCAGGGAAAGACAGGGATGGATATATTCAGTCCTGTTAACTGGGCTCAATACGCGGGTCATAAAAGTCGGTAAAGGTAATCTGCGCAGTGGGCCGGGCCTGAGCGAAGGCATCATTGCCAAACTGGATTACGGCCATGTGATATTTGTTGACGAGACATGGGGCGACTGGCTGCAGGTCAGCAATCCGGCAGGCCTGAGCGGTTGGCTGCACCGGGATGTCGTCTGGCCGTAAGAGGTTGCAGCGATCAGCAACTGCAGATATCTATAAATATTTTGGGCAGGGTTTCTCATGCAAGATAATACCAATAAGCGGCAAGGCACCGGGAGTATGAAAAGGTTTCTGCCGCTGCTCATCCTGCTTCTTTTGCTACTGATAGCAGTAGTTCTTGGGGCCCGGGTTAAAAGTGAGAGGAACCAGATCCTGGAGGAAAAAAACAATGCCGTGATTCAGGAGAGGCCGCCGGTTAACGTTGTGGTCCAGGAGATGATACCGGGTAAGTTGCGCGACAGGCTTAACCTGCCGGGCATGATAGAACCATGGGAGAGCCTGAGCATCCTGGCCGAGGTCAGGGGTAAGGTAGTTGAAGTTCCTGTTGTGGAGGGGGATTACGTCAAGGAAGGCGACCTGATAGCCAGGCTCGATAGCAGTGATTATACAAATACCATAAATTCCATCAAAGCTTCCTATAAACTGGCCCAGACAAACCTGAAACGCCTTTCCGAGTTGCATGCCCAAAAAATAATTGCCCAGTCCGAATATGATGCCATCAAAGCTCAAGTGGAAGCCCTTGAGGCCGATCTGGCCATTGCCGAACTGCAATTGCAGCGCTGTTTCATCAAGTCTTCTATCTCCGGAATAATTAATAAGCTGCCGGCCATAAAGGGCCTCTATCTTGCTGTAGGCGACCCTGTG
>JAWVYE010000353.1:0-2791 GCA_033722905.1 Desulfobulbales bacterium | reverse complement strand
CCTTGAGGTTGTCCTTGGGATAACGGATAGTGATATAATCCAGGGTATCTAGTTTCCTGAACACTTCCGTATTTGTAAAACTTGCCGTAAAATTCAACGAGCCGTAACCGATCTGTCCGACATCAAAATCAGCTATGCCGTGAAAAGAATAGCCTGGAGGCGCAAGGGAGCGGGAGGCCAGGGAAAGATTGCCCTCATGCTTGTCCGCCTTTTGCAGAAACAGCATGAATTGCTTGATAACACCCCTGATGCCAGAAGTCAGGTAGAGTTTATCGCCTATCTGCCTCTTTACTTTTTCATACATGGCATGGGGGGCGCCTTTGTAAAGATAATTTCCGGATTTTGGGATTTTAACCACATCCCTCTTCCTGATTGTGGTGGTCATGTTATCGATCGGTTTTTCGCCCCGGAAACCATAAAGGTGGCTGTCGGTATAAAAAATCCTTTCCAGAAAATCCAATTCGGTTCTGGGAAATCGTCCGACCTTCGGATAATTGCGGGCAATTGCCAAACCATCATCAAAGCTCAGGAGGTGAAAATTGCCATGCCCGACTGTACGCTGCAGTTGTCTCAGTCTCTGGACGCAGGAGCGCAGTACAGGCAGCATTTCTTTTTCAAGATATATATCCCCGGTATGCGGTTTGTCAAAATTACGCATCTTGTGGAGATAGTCCTTGATATGTCCGTCAAAGCCTGATGGGGAAAGGTGCTGTGACCGGCTTAAAAGCTGGCTTGCCGACGCAAGTGAAAAGGGGTCAATCCCGCTGAGGACAACCCCTGCTGCCATAGTTTTTAAAAAATCTCTTCTTCTCATTCCAGTAATTGCAATTTATATTCGGCGGCAACCTGCTTAATTCGGTGGGATCGATTTTGGTGGAAACAGGCCACAGCAAATATTGCAATTTGATATTTTAACAGTATGTCTTTATAATCTCAACAAAAATCAAAAAACACCGCTGATGCGCCTTGATTAAATTTTGCCGGTGATGGATTATCATCGCATTTGTGGCACTGTTTTTTGACTTATGGTATGCTCCCGCCTCTCCTGAAAACGCAGGCCGGGGATTTTTCTTAACTGATTTGAAAAGGCTTTCATGAACCATGAGCAGTGAAGCGCACAAGATTATCTACTCCATGATTGGAGTCAGCAAGTACTATGATAAAAAACCGGTTATCAAGGATATCAGCATTTCCTTTTTTTATGGCGCCAAGATAGGCGTTTTGGGCTTGAACGGATGCGGCAAAAGCACCCTCTTACGCATCATGGCAGGTATTGACCGGGAATATAACGGTAAAATAACCAAATCACCAGGATTCACCATTGGCTATCTGGAGCAGGAACCCCTTGCCGGTGAGGTTATGACGGTATGGGAAGTTATCAAACAGGGTGCCCGGGAACAGGTTGACCTGCTGGCCGAATTCAATGAGATCAATTCTCAGTTTGCCGAGCCCCTTGATGATGAGGCAATGAATCGTCTTATAGAGCGGCAGGGGGAGGTTCAGGAAAAACTTGATGCACTCGATGCCTGGGACATTGAAAGCAGACTGGAAATGGCCATGGATGCCCTGCGCTGCCCCGAGCGAGACATGCCGGTAAATGTTATTTCAGGCGGTGAGCGCCGCAGGGTTGCCCTGTGCAGACTGCTGCTGCAAAAGCCTGATATCCTGCTGCTTGACGAGCCGACCAACCACCTGGATGCCGAGTCGGTTGCCTGGCTCGAACATCATCTCAAACATTACGAAGGCACTGTCATCGCCGTTACCCATGACCGTTATTTTCTCGATAATATTGCAGGCTGGATCCTTGAACTGGACAGGGGCCACGGCATCCCCTGGAAGGGCAATTATTCTTCCTGGCTGGAACAAAAACAGAAAAGGCTGCAGCTCGAAGAAAAACATGCAAGTGACAGGCAGAGAACCCTCCAGCGTGAACTTGAGTGGATCAGGATGTCTCCGAAAGGCAGACATGCAAAGTCCAAGGCCAGGATCAGCTCCTATGAAAACCTTCTTGATCAAGAGATCCAGAAAACACTCAGGGAGCAGGAAATATATATACCGCCGGGACCCCGGCTGGGCAAAACGGTTATAGTGGCCGATAATGTCTCCAAGGCCTTTGAAAACAGGCTCTTATTTGAGGATATGAATTTCAGTCTGCCGCCGGGCGGCATAGTCGGGATCATAGGGCCGAACGGAGCCGGCAAATCCACCCTTTTCAGATTGATCTCAAGCCAGGATAAGCCGACAAGCGGCACTATAAGCCTTGGAGAGACAGTTAAACTGGCCTACGTTGACCAGAGCCGGGATTCCCTTGACCCTGATAAATCCATCTGGCAGGTAATTTCCGGCGACCGTGAAACAATCAGCCTTGGTGATCGGGAGGTAAATTCCCGCGCCTACGTGGCACGCTTCAATTTCTCCGGTTCAGATCAGCAGAAAAAAGTCGGCCAACTCTCAGGCGGAGAAAGAAACAGGGTGCACCTGGCGCGTATGCTGAAAGAAGGAGCCAATGTTTTGTTACTGGATGAGCCGACCAACGACCTTGATGTCAATACCCTGCGGGCCTTGGAAGAGGCGCTGGAGAATTTTGGCGGCTGTGTAGTGGTCATCAGTCATGACCGCTGGTTTCTTGACCGGATCGCCACCCATATTCTGGCATTTGAGGGTGACAGCCGAGTGGTCTGGTTCGAGGGTAATTATTCGGACTACGAAGCGGACCGGAAAAAAAGGCTCGGGGCTGAAGCCGATCAACCCCATAGGATTAAATACCGTCAGTTGACGCGCGCATGATTAT
>JAWVYE010000352.1:0-2809 GCA_033722905.1 Desulfobulbales bacterium | reverse complement strand
GGTACCGGGATAGTCCGGCATCAGGCAGAATGCCGCAACCGGAACTTTATATTTATTGGGCAATATTTCGGGCCGGCAGAAGCGTTCGCTTGTCATATAGCCGCTGTTTCCGGGTCATCCAATAAATAGCCTGAACGCCTGCGAAATATTCCAGCCAGCGTATACTGCTGACAGGCAACCGCAGTTGCTCATGCGGCTGCCCCGCTGGTGAGCATATCTGCTCTTTTTGTTCCAGCCTGTTACCAGATTATGCCCGATTACGCAGTTTCAATTCTATTGGATGCGGATTCAGATAATACTGGATCTTCAGGTACTCCTGGTCATATTTCCGCACATAGTGATTAAACAGGGTTACCGGCACGATCAGTGGTGTAAAATTTTTGTGATACTGGTCAATGATTTCCTGCAGTTCCTGTTTTTCATCCTTACTCAACAGCTTCTTAAAATACCCTGCCATATGGTGCAGGACATTGACATTTTTTTTAACCGTGGCTTTTAAGGAAAGGGCCTTCATAAACAGTGCTTCATACTGATTATAGAGGGATTGAATATCCACTTTCTTGCCCATGGCGACCAGCCTGCCCATGTCACGGTAGTGCTTGACACTGTGGGACATGATCTGCATTTTATGGGCAGTATGAAAGGCAACCATATTACCGAGGCTTTTACGTTCTGCAGCCATCAGCCGCCAGCGCCGCAGGGCAAAGATGCGCTCGATGAAATTCTCCCGCAATACTGAATCATTGAGCCTGCCTTCCTCTTCAGTCGGTATCAGGGGAAAATGATCCATAAATGCCTTGGCGAACATACCGCTTCCCCTGTTAGACGGAATACCTTTTTCAGTATAGATTCTGACGCGCTCCATGCCGCTGCTTGGTGATCCCTTTTTAAAGATAAATCCGCAGAGGTCCTCCTTCTCAAGCTCTATGATCCTGCGCTGGACCCAGTTCTGCATCTTCTCGGTAAAGTCTTTTTTTGTTTTCGTTGTCATCAGGCGGGGTGCATCCGGATCACCGACCAGCCGCAAGGTCTCCCGCGGAATCCCAAAGCCTGCCTCAACTTCGGGGCAGACATCAACAAAGGTAAAATGATCACCGAGAGTTCCTGTGATATAACGGTCATGGCTATGACCGCCGTTGTACCTGACCTCTTTGCCGAGCAGGCAGGAACTGACCCCTATTTTAATTTGTTGGTCCATAATGTAATTTTAGCTCCCCCATTTTTTATCTTTTGGCCTTTAGGTACTTTATTGCTCAATCTATTCTGCAAGTTGTTTAATTTTTTCCAGAATATTACTGTTCTTCGGCATACCCTTGACGATCAGCTGCATCGGCCAGCAGAGGAACAAGAAGCGTAACCAGAGCCATTACCATGAAATACAGCAATTATTTTTCCTTATCTGCCTCCTGATGAGTTGCAGTAATTTCAGGGCTGATAAATTTCCCCCAAAATACTCTGTATTAAAACGATAAAAAAAATATATCATAAATGACAAACAAAAAGGTAACTTTCTTTATGGCTGCTCTTCTTTTTTCCGTCCTGGGGCCCTCGCCATAATTAATATCCAGGCATCCCATGCCCAGAACGATACGCAAAATAATGAGCAGCACTTACAGCAGCCTCATTTTCAGCATAACGGTGATGATTGCCGGAAGTAATTCTTATTTTTCAGAATAGTGTTTCAAACTTTACCGCCAACATGGTATTTTGCCGGGAAATCACTGAACGTTTAACAGCATAAAAGAGATGTATTCATGACCTATACCTCTGGTGAACTATTATTCGCTTTTGCTCTGACAATTTTTGCCGGACTCTCGACCGGTATCGGCAGTGCACTGGCTTTCTTTGCAAAGAAGACAAGCACCCGTTTCCTTACCGGTTCCCTGGGATTTTCTGCGGGGGTAATGATCTATGTTGCCATGATAGAAATTTTTGTAAAGGGCAAGGATGCCGTAGAGTCTTCAGTGGGTCCCGCAACGGGATACCTGTATGCGACAATGGGTTTTTTTGGCGGCATTTTATTAATCGCGGTTATTGACAAACTTGTCCCTTCCTTTGAAAACCCACATGAAATCCATGATATAAACGAAATGCTCGACGCTGATGAGGCGGAGTTAAAAAAAAGAAAAAATCTGCATCGCATGGGAATTTTTTCAGCCCTGGCAATTGCCATTCACAATTTTCCCGAAGGATTGGCCACTTTTATCGGAGCTTTGCAGGATCCTGCTCTTGGCCTGAGTATTGCTGTTGCGATTGCCATCCACAACATACCAGAGGGTATCGCGGTTTCAGTCCCTCTTTACTACGCAACTGGCAGCAGAAAAAAGGCTTTTTTCTATTCCGTCTTGTCTGGCCTGTCGGAGCCGCTGGGGGCAATGCTTGGTTATTTCTTACTGTTCCGCTATATCAACGACTTTGTATTTGGTCTCCTGTTCGCTGCGGTGGCCGGGATCATGGTTTTTATCTCTTTGGATGAACTCCTGCCCGCAGCCGAAAAATATGGGGAACATCATATTGCAATGTATGGTGTTGTTGGCGGTATGGCGGTAATGGCTATCAGCCTGGTGCTGTTTGTCTGAACCTTCAAGCCGGCAAGGGTGAATACTGCTCGGAAGTCTTTAAAAGAACGCTGCCGAGACACCCCTGAAGGACCTGATATAGCTGAGTTGAGCAGCTTGCCTGCTCATAGCGAAAAGTGAACCAGTGAGACATTACGACTTTTACCCCTCAAGAAATATTCAAAAGATTGCCCTTGCGATGCACACAGCGACACAGCGGTGCACATTTAAAAAGGCCCTTCCTGGTAAAT
>JAWVYE010000351.1:0-2824 GCA_033722905.1 Desulfobulbales bacterium | reverse complement strand
GGATTATAGACCTTGGCAGGGATTATGAATATGCGGTCATAGGTAATCCGAAAAGAAAGTATCTCTGGATTTTATCACGCACACCTGTAATGGATGAAAATGTGTATCAAGCCATCCTGGACCGGCTCAAAGAGCAGGAATATGATACCTCAAAACTCATCCGAACAGGCTTAAATGAGAAAGGGTAAATTATGACTCTGAAAGAATATTTTCAAAGTGTCTCAGGCAAAGGTGTCCTGGCAACTGCAGATGGACAGGGCAGAGTTGATGCCGCAATCTATTCAAAACCGCATATACTTGATGACGGGACTCTGGCATTTATAATGCGTGACCATTTGACCCACCACAATCTTGCGTCAAACCCTTTTGCCAATTTCCTGTTTATCGAGGATGGACCTCATTACAAAGGAATACGTCTATTTTTAAAAAAGAGTCATGAGGATACTGACCAGGATTTGATAGCCAGAATGACCAGAAGGCATCTGACCCCTGAAGAGGACAAGGCCAGAGGCCCGAAATTTATCGTCTATTTCGGGCTGGAAAAAATACTTCCTCTTATAGGCAGCGGCGAAGCCGGAGTACAACTGTAGTGTTCAGCCGGCAGGATTAAACTTGTCTGATATAGAGGAACACTTGCATTATTATACAGTTGGTCGGAGCAACATTAAGGGAGGTAAATGATGAAGACTTGCAGCTTGAATGACTTTATGGAAGAGATAAAACCCTGGCTCGATAAAGACTATATCAGGGAAGCCCATCTTGATGACAAGGGACATTTTGTTCTGCGGTTTCTGGATGGAATGAAAAATGTCTATTATATCGACGATTGCAATGCTGACCAGGTAAAAGGTGTGCTGAGGGATTTAAAGAGCAGGGGAATTCCTGTCAGGGAATAATCCTGACCTCAACCGGGCTGCCCGGCCTGCGCCACTATCTTTTCAGCAAGATCCTGAAAGACCAGGTTATGAAATGGTTTTGTCACAAACCAGTAGAGCCTGCCCCACAATCCATTGGGGTAATAGTGTGCTGTCTGGATCAACTTATCTCCTGCAATGGAAAACTCAAGCCAGGCCTTACCGGGCAACTTCATCTGGGCTAACAGCAGCAGCCTTTTATTGGGTCTGATATCCGCGACTTTCCAGAAATCAAGAGAATCACCGATACGCAATTCTCCCTCCTGGCGCCGGCCACGGCTTAAACCATAACCGCCGACCATTTTATCAATGGTTCCCCTGAGGCGCCAAAGCACATTATATTTATACCAGCCTCTTTGGCCGCCAACGGCCAGGGCTGACCGAAATACCTTTTCCGGTGCCAGGTCACCTAACTCAATTACGCGCTGGTCCCTGATTATTGCACTGGAAGGATCATCCTGATTGATAATATCGCACACCTCACCTGCGCTGGAATCACACCAGCGGCTGATCACCTGATTCTTTTCAATTTCGTCTATGGCCCTTTCAACAGCATGGACAAATGACATAGGTTTAATTGTCGGGAACAAAAGAGTCGCATTATCATTCTGTTGGACCGTCTCTGATTTCAGCCCCTCGACCAGGGAGCCTGCCACTTTGAACGGCACAGTGGTAATGAGCACCAGCCAGTAAGATGACAGCTTCGGCGACAGGACCGGTACCGGTATTATGAAGCGTTGCAGCCCCATGGTGTGAGCTGCGGCAATCATCATTTCTTTAAAGCTCATAATATCAGCGCCGATATCAATAATTTTATTGCCGGTATTTTCCAGAATGACAGCTTTTTCCAGGTAGGATAAAACATCATCTACGGCAATGGGCTGGGTTTTTGTATTAACCCATCTGGGCGTTACCATGAGCGGTAATTTCTGGACCAGGTTCCTGATAATCTCAAAACTGGCACTGCCTGAACCGATAATCACCCCGGCCCGAATCCAGATAGTGGTTATTTCCTGCGGTCTCGCACTCAGTATTTCCCCTGTTTCAATGCGGCTTAACAGATGTTTGCTGGCTGTTTTTTTAACTCCCAGTCCGCCCAGATAAATTATTTTCCTGACTCCGGCGGCAATACAGGCATCCCTGAAATTTTCCGCGCTTATCCGGTCAAGGCTCTTGAAATCCTTATCAGCCCCCATGGAGTGGATGAGATAAAAAGCCACATCGATACTTTCCAGGGCTTCTGCCAGCCTGTCTTTATTGAATGTATCACCTTCAACTATTTCAACCGATTGCCTGGCCCTTTCTCCCACCTTGCGCTTATTTCTGACGAACAGGCGCAGTTGGTAATCGGGGTGATCCAGCAGCCTGTGTTTGAGGCGGCGGCCGATATACCCGGTTGCTCCGGTGATAAGTATTTTTGTTTTGCCCATCTTATTTTCTTACCATACCCGGCAGCGTAATTTCAGCTCTTTTATCAACGCACTTTGCACATTTATGAAACCAGTTCCTTTTCTTGACAAAAGGCAAGGCAATGCTGATTATAGTTACATCCGTACCTGAGTTTGGACAAGGCAGGCTTACTTCACCGTGAATCGGGATATACGGTTGACACCCAGCCGGCATAGGTTCAATTCATCACTGACAGACAAATAACGATGGCGTTGCGCCGGCATAATTAAGGCTTAAAATGTGAAATCTTCATGCAACGGTTTATATCCGGACCGTTTTTTTGCCAGACGCAATCATACAGTTAATTTTGGGGCACAACATACATGATTTCTGCAGATAAAAAGTCCAATACGAACTGGACAATTCTTTTCCTCTGCTGGCTTGTGACCGGTGTATCAGTCCTGGGAAGCCTATTCTTCAGTTATGTTATGGAATTTGCTCCCTGTGTTCTTTGCTGGTAT
>JAWVYE010000350.1:0-2827 GCA_033722905.1 Desulfobulbales bacterium | reverse complement strand
GTGGCCAGGATGGAAAAGCCCAGGTTCAACAACCGCCTTGCCAGGGGCAGAATTGCCGGTTTATCCCCCTCCCGCACACTTATGAGGACATTTCCCCTGGTCGGTAATTTCTGGCCGGCGGCAAGCTGGGATTTGGCGAAGGCAATTCCTATGGAGCTGTCGAGACCCATAACTTCTCCGGTCGATTTCATTTCAGGGCCCAGGAGCGTGTCGACATTTGTAAAGCGGTCAAAAGGAAAGACCGCCTCCTTTACAGCCCAGTGATCTACCATGATCTCTTCGGTCAATCCCAGATCAGCAAGCTTCATACCAAGCATCACTTTGGTGGCCAGCTTTGCCAAGGGCACGCCGGTAGCCTTACTGACAAATGGCACGGTTCTGGACGCCCGTGGATTTACTTCCAAAACGTATAGCTCGTTTTCTTTGACGGCATACTGGACATTCATCAGCCCGATAACGTCCAATTCCTGGGCCATGGCCACCGAAGCTTCCTTAATTTTATCTACCATTTCCGCGGATAAGGAATGGGGCGGCAGGACACAGGCGGAATCTCCTGAATGGATGCCCGCCTCTTCAATATGCTCCATGATGCCGCCTATTATTGTAGCCTCTCCATCGGAGATTGCATCAACGTCAACCTCAATGGCATCTTTTAAGAATTTATCAATGAGCACAGGATGCTGGGAGGAAACGATAATGGCTGACGCCATGAATTCCTTTATCCCTTTCTCGTTATATACTATGCGCATGGCCCTGCCGCCCAGGACATAGGAAGGCCGTACTACCACCGGATAGCCGACTCGCTCTGCAATGGCCAGCGCTTCCTCCATGGTACGAGCGGTTCCATTGGCAGGCTGCTTCAGGTTTAATTTCTGCAGAAACTGCTGAAAACGCTTGCGGTCTTCTGCCCTGTCAATGGAATCAGGCGATGTTCCAACAATCGGCACATTCGCCTCGGCCAGGGGAACCGCCAGGTTTAACGGGGTCTGGCCCCCAAACTGGACTATGACCCCATCCGGCTTCTCGCTTTCTATGATGTTAAGTACGTCCTCTCTGGTCAAAGGCTCAAAATAGAGCTTATCAGAGGTGTCATAGTCAGTACTCACTGTTTCAGGGTTACTGTTTACCATGATGGATTCTATATCCATCTCCTTCAAGGCAAAGGAGGCATGGACGCAGCAGTAGTCGAACTCTATTCCCTGACCGATACGGTTCGGCCCGCCGCCGAGGATCATAACCTTCTTCTTGGCGCTGACCCTCGACTCATCCTCTGTTTCATAGGTTGAGTAGTAATAAGGGGTGTAGGCCTCAAATTCCGCTGCACAGGTATCGACAAGTTTATAGACCGGCAGCAAACCGATTTTGACCCGCAGCCCGCGTATATCATTTTCCGTGGTGCCGGTGAGATGGGCAATCTGGGCGTCTGAAAACCCCTGCTGCTTGATCTTGAGCAGAAAATCCCGGGTCAAGCCATGAAATCCCGCCTCGCCAATAGCCGCTTCCGTCTCGACAAGCTGTTTGAGGTTATGCAAAAACCACGGGTCGATATAGGTCAGGCGGTGGATATCCTCAACACTCCAACCGCGCCGCAAAGCTTCATACAGGCTGAAAATCCTCAGTGAATTAGGGCTGACCAGTTTTTTCTCAAGGTCCGCATCATCCATGCCGGCAAGGGAGTCTTTGCCGTCATTGCCAAATCCCATACGTCCTATCTCAAGGGAACGCAGCCCCTTCTGAAAAGCCTCCTTAAAGGTCCGGCCGATAGCCATGGTCTCACCGACTGATTTCATGGCCGTGGTCAGGACATCCTCTGTTTCAGGGAATTTTTCAAAGGTCCAGCGGGGAATTTTGACAACGCAGTAGTCGATGGTTGGCTCAAAGGAGGCGTAGGTTTCCCTGGTAATATCATTGGGTATCTCATCCAGGGTGTAACCGATGGCAAGCTTGGCTGCGATCTTGGCAATGGGAAACCCTGTGGCTTTGGAAGCCAGGGCCGAGCTCCTGGAAACCCGCGGATTCATTTCAATGACCATCAGCTCTCCGTCTCTTGGATTGACGGCAAACTGTACATTTGAACCACCTGTCTCCACCCCGATCTCACGCATAATGGCAATTGAGGCATTGCGCATGAGCTGGTACTCCCGGTCCGTCAGGGTCTGGGCCGGCGCCACCGTTATCGAGTCTCCGGTATGAACCCCCATGGCATCCATGTTCTCTATGGGGCAGATGATCACGACGTTGTCATTTTTGTCCCGCATGACCTCGAGTTCATACTCCTTCCAGCCGAGAAGGCTGCGTTCAAGCATGACTTCACTGTTCAGGCTGAGGTCGATGCCTGCTGTTGACAGGGTTTCAAGTTCCTGCATGTTATAGGCCACACCGCCACCGGTACCCCCGAGGGTAAAACTGGGCCGCACTATAATGGGGAAACCGATATGCTCTGCTGCGGCAAGGGCATCTGCAACTGTGTGGACGATGGCGCTTTCAGGCACCTGCAAGCCTATCTTCTGCATGGCGGCCCGGAATTCCTCGCGACCTTCCGCCTTGCGGATGACAGCAATATCTGCCGCCAGCAATTCAACCCCGAACTTCTCCAGAACACCCATTTCCGCTACCTTTATGGCGGTATTCAAACCTGTCTGGCCGCCCAGTGTCGGCAACAGGGCGTCAGGGCGCTCCTTTTCAATAACCTTGGCCACAATTTCAGGGGTTATAGGTTCAATGTAGGTTTTATCGGCCAGTTCAGGATCTGTCATGATGGTAGCCGGGTTGGAGTTGATCAGAACCACCTCATAGCCTTCCTCTTTCAAGGCTTTAACCGCCTGTG
>JAWVYE010000349.1:0-2834 GCA_033722905.1 Desulfobulbales bacterium | reverse complement strand
GAGAAACCGCGGGCATCAGTCGGTTCCACAACAAAATTAGCAGCCACGCCCGTAACAACCACTAGGCCAAGACGTTCACCGACAAGCTCTTCTCCCGAGAAGGTAAACAAATTACCCTGCAAGGGGATGCTGATGGTAACAGGGAAGCTGTCAGGTACCGGCACCGTCTGCGTTACAACTGCGGCAGGGGTGGGAAGGGTGAGGTATTCCCGGGGCCATGCCTCCTGGGTTGTCTTGTAGAGCATGAGCTTGATATCCGGACCTGTCACCTCATCGGCAGTGACCGATAGACAGATCTCTCCCGCCTGGCATGGCGGATCCGGCAGATGCATTGCCACTCGGCCGAAATCCAGCCCCGCTTCTGTGGAATAAACTGCTGTCTGAGTAGAAAATCCCCTGATGTCTTCCGAAGTCACTGTTGATGTGTCCGATGAAACCACAGCAAGGCCGATACGCCTGCCTTCAATGGATTTGCCGCTCAGGTTAATGAGATTCCCTGCCAGGGAAATTTGCATGCGGGTTGTAGGATTTTCCGGGGCAGGCTGGGTGAGATCCACAATCCAGTCAGGCATTGGCAAGGTTTCATAGGCTGAGGGCCAATCGTCCTGGGTTGTTTCGTACAGGAAGAATTGCAGATCCTTGGTGAGGGACAGGTCACTGGCGAGAACCAGCTGCAAAACGTCAGGAGGGATATGGGCTGCCTCATAGGTTACAGGAGTCGTTTTATGGAGAGCTTCCATGACCGCAATCCTGCCGAGAAATTCCAACCCGGCACGGAACTCGCTGCGACCGGGTTCAAGATCAGCAATCCCCTCGGCAGTATAATAGACTTTCATCCCCGAGGGGCGCTCGTGTTCAACAACACCTTCACTGGGCAAAACCGGTCTGCCCACTGCAGAATTTGCCACATCATACATCGTGTGAATAGCCGCAGTAGGGAAGGCGGAGGGCACAACCATGACATGGGTAAAACCTTCTTTTTCAAAAGCCTCAAGGGCGTCCTTAATCTCAGGGGTGGAATAGTTCATCCGCCCGGTCTTGGATATCCAGGGAAGGGTGGTGGCAATCTCATCATGAAATGCATCCTCGGTGGGAATCAGTTCCGAATAGATTTCTCCCTCCACCCAGCCGAATTCCGGAAAAGGCGGGACATAAGGAGTGCCATGGGAGGCCAGCACTACGCCGATATTATAATCCGCAACATCTTCAGGAATATGTTGCGCTATATATTGCGACATCGATACAATTGCGTCTCGCAGGCTTTTGCGCATATATGGGACTTCAAAAAACGGCTCAGCCACGAGAACATCCATCCCGGCTGTTAGATGCTCTACCTCTTCCAGTTGTCCTGTAATCTCGTCTGTGTGGGTAGAGTTGGCCACCAGCATGGGTACCACCACCAGTTCATCATAATTACCCTGGGCGATCTGATAAACAACATCCGGAATGCGGGGAACTTCATCGAGCAGGGCAAGGTATACATCAACCTTGGCGCCCTTGACGCTGATGTCCAGGCTGTCGACATGGGCCCGCACCGTGTCGTTATGCGGGCTGTAATTGTTGCATTGCTCATAACGGCTGTAAATGGTTGCGTGGAAAGCATCCCAGGTGAAAAAACCAGGTACGTCTCCGGCCGGCACGATACCAAGTTCATGGATGATGCCGTTGCCGTTTATGTCAGAAAATATGTAACTCAGGGCAGTGGCAATTTCCTCATAGGCGGCAGCCCATTCTGTGTACTGATACATGGGGGGCACACCAAGCTCAGTCCCGTGGGGTCCGAAGGGGGTGCCGTCGGGAAAAGTAATGGGAATATCGCCGTCTTCAACAGCTGCAGGCTCACCATGGCCGACGTACATCAGGGCGACCCGTGGGATTCTTTGGTTTTCCTTTTGTTTTTCTGAGTTCGGCAGATGTCCCGGGGGATCCAACCTGTTGAAGGCCAGATTGGTAAACCTGGCAAAATTGCCTGGAAGGAGATTATCTGAGGCAATCTCACTATTCTCGTGTCTATTATTTTCAGGAAGAATGCTATTGCCAGTTTTGGCAAATACCTGGGGTGCGACAAACAGTAAAAGAATCATTAAAATTGTGGAAACAGATCTCTTCATAACACACCTCCTAAACTTGGCAGAAAAATGTCTATTCTTTGCCTTCTCAATATAAAAACGAACCGCTCAAAATATATCTATAGCATGCATAAATTACAGATAGGTTACAGGTTTTTAAAAAATCCATTGTATAATATTTTTAGCATCTGAAGAATCTGCCACCATGTATCTATAAACAAACAGACTGTCATCCCAGGGCTGCTTGCGATAAGTTGCTCGATAAGTTGCTAAAACCATGGTCTTCCGCCCTTGCCCCACAAAAGATTAGGGCTTTAGTTTTTCTTTGGGATCGGCAGAGATCCGGAGAAATTATGCAAGCCAAAAGCACTGTCTAAACGGATTTTTTAACAACTTCTTTAAAACTGCAATGAAAGTCAAATGTATATAGTTAAGTTTTTATTGGAAAATATAAAAAAATGCCCTTGCAAGCGGCTTTTGTCAACAGGCCGGTTGAGTGGGGCACGGCTTGCATGCCTTGCTGATGCGTTTAACACTTGGGGTTCAGAAGTTTGGCTTTCCTATTGACAGGAGCATATGATATGTTCCATATTCAATTACTTCTGAACGAGAATAAATCCAATCCTCTGCACCTGTGTTGCTTATGTTTGAATCAAACGATATACCTGACTTACGCTCCACAGATCAGGTGACTGATCAAACCCGCCCCCAAAAAGTATACCACGACAGGCTGGGAGACCTTAGTGCCCACAAAGCCTTTATCAT
>JAWVYE010000348.1:0-2840 GCA_033722905.1 Desulfobulbales bacterium | reverse complement strand
TTCCTGAAATGGCCAAAATCGCCCTGACAGTCACCAGGCCTGTTGAAAATAATCCGAGAAAACCAACACTGGAAGATGTGATTGCAATTTATGAAGAGGCTTTCGGCGGTGTCTTTTGAAAACCATTACAATAATTTTGCAACTTTGTCCCAGATCATATGGGCGCATTCCTCTTTTGTAAGGAGTGGAAGTTTTTCCAGCTCATAATCCCTGTCGAGAAGAGTTAGCTGATTTGTGTCGGCCCCGAACCCCGTATCCTTTCCAAGGATGTCGTTTATGACTATCAGGTCAAGTTTCTTTTCCCTGAGTTTTCGCTTGCCCTCCTGAATATGGTTACTGCTTTCAGCAGCAAAACCTACCAGCAGTGGATGTCTGCCCTTCCTCATTTTACCGAGTTTTTTTAAAATATCCGGGTTGGAGACCAATTCCAAGTCCATGGTTTTCACACCCTTTTTCATTTTCTGCTGCCGGGGTTTCTTAGGGCGATAATCAGAAACGGCCGCTGCCATCACAATTATATCTGCGCTGCCATATTGCGCCAATACAGCGTCCTGCATCTGTCGGGCATTTGTGACATGGACCGTTTCCACACCCGCCGGAGGAACAAGCGAGCAGGGGCCGCTGACCAGAATTACCCGGGCGCCCCTTTGTCTTGCTGTTCTTGCCAGGTCATAGCCCATTTTTCCGGATGAACGGTTGCTGATATGTCTGGCAGGGTCAAAAGGCTCCCAGGTAGGTCCTGCGGTTATCATGACGGTTTTGTCCTGAAAATCCTTCGCAGCAAACTCCGAAATTATTGACTCTCGCGCTGTTTCCCAGTCTACAAGTCTGCCGATCCCCTCATCGCCGCAAGCAAGTTTTCCCTGGCCCGGCTCAATTACTTTATAGCCGTATTCTCCAAGCCTGGTCAGATTTTTCTGTGTTGCTGCATGGCAGAACATATTGCTGTTCATGGCAGGAAAAACTACTACCTTTGCCTTGCAGGCCAGGACAAGGCATGCAAGCAGACTATCAGCAAAACCGCAGGCAAGCTCAGCGATGGTTTGGGCTGTGGCTGGTGCAATAATAAAAAGATCGCAGTCCCTGGCCAGATTTATGTGCGTCATTTCCTCGCCGGCATCAGGTTCAAACATCCCGGTATAGACCCTTTTGCCTGAAAGACCGGCAAAAGTGAGGCTCGAAACAAAGTGTGTGGCAGCCTCGGTCATTACCACCCTGACATCGGTCTCGGCCCTTACCAGTTCCCTGACCCATTCGGCGGCTTTGTACACTGCTATACTGCCGCTTACACCAAAAAGAATCTTTTTCCCTGCCAGTATACTTTTCATTTCTGATCGTTTGCTAGTATTGCTATTAGTGAATAAAAACTTAAATTTGTTTCAAAAGCAGCTCCGATAAATCCTTTCTTCGGGATTTCTGGTTACGATGCAGCGGATGCCCCAGGGCAACAACCGCCATGAGATCAAAGTTATCTGTAAGTCCCAGGATCCTGTTTACTGCAGATTTGTTTTTTAGAATCTGACCCAACCAGACCGCGCCCAACTCCAAAGCTTCTGCGGCCAGCAGTATATTCTGAATACACGCTCCTGCTGACTGGTGGTCTTTGACCTCATCATACATTGCTTCTTTGCTCAAATAAACAGCGATCAGGGCATTTGCATTTCTGACAATATGACCATAATGAGTTTGTGAGGCCAGTTTATCTTTCACCTCAGCATCCTTAATAATTACAAAGCGCCAAGGCTGGTTATTCAATCCCGACGGAGCCCAGATGCCTGCGTTCACAATCTCATGCAACTGTGCAAGTGGTATGTCAGCGTCGGTGTATTCACGTATACTCCGGCGGTTATAGATAGCTTCCAATACTGATGCGGTCATGTATGCCTATGCCTCGAGTAAAAAAATGAACTTTGGTGTTTTTTTAACAACATAGCATCTGTATAAGAAAAAAAGTTGACTGTCAACCACATCTCAAAAACGAGCATGTATTGATATTTAATTATTTTGGCCTGAACAGGCAGGCTGTATACAGCAAATTATTATATGCCGATTGCCACATTTGCCAGAATCTGTTAGATAGTCGGCTCGGAGCCGATATTCATGGGGAAAAAAAAGAAAAAAATATTCCTGCCGCAATTGCCGGCAGACACCAGCATTATCGACACCCATTGTCACCTGGATATGATCGCTGACGGAGAAGCTCTTGGTGAAGCAGTCACCAGGGCCGCTGCAGCCGGCGTAAGGGCAATAATTACGGTCGGCATTGATCTCGAAAGTTCAAAAAAGGCAATCCAGCTGGCTGAAAGCTTTGCTTCTGTTTATGCAACTGTGGGCATCCATCCCCATAACACCCGGGGTCTTACTGATAACTCCTATGCCGAGCTTGAAAAACTCTGCAGGAAACCCAAGGTGGTGGCTTATGGTGAAATAGGGCTCGACTATGTGAAGCAATATGCGCCGAAAGAGGTTCAGCTTGAACACTTCGACAGACAGGTGATCCTGGCAAAACAAACAGGGCTTCCCTTGGTGGTTCATGATCGTGAAGCCCATGCAGATATTTTAAATGTTCTTCGTGATAAGGCTCCTTTTCCGGCAGGTGGTGTCATGCACTGTTTTTCAGGTGACTGGCAATTTGCCCTCAAGATCCTTGAGCTTGGCTTTATGGTCTCCATACCGGGTGTAGTAACTTTTAATAAAGCTGCAGCAATGCAGGATGTCGCTCAAAGGGTTCCCCTGGACAAGCTTATACTGGAAACAGATGCACCGTTCCTGGCACCGGAACCTCTGCGTGGGAAAAAAAATTTTCCGGAATACATACTTTATACCGCCCGCAAGGTCGC
>JAWVYE010000347.1:0-2868 GCA_033722905.1 Desulfobulbales bacterium | reverse complement strand
CTGAAAAAGGGGGGTCATCAGGTCATTGCCCTGGAAGGTGACAAGGATCTGATAGACAACCTGGAAGACTTTATGCCGCAGGTGCTGAAAGGGGAACGGCCGGGCATGGTTTTTAACCTGTCATACGGTATCCAGGGGCAGGCGCGCTATACCCATGTGCCGGGAATATTGGAGATGGTCGGCATCCCGTATATAGGCTCCGGCCCCCTGGCGCACTCTTTGGCACTGGACAAGGTTGTTGCCAAAATGATATTCCAGCAGAATGGTGTGCCCACCCCGGATTTTGCGGTTCTGGACGGCCCGGGCTTTACAATGGTCGACCTCAAATTCCCCTTGATCGTCAAACCGAAAAACGAAGCAGTTTCATTTGGAATCCGCATTGTCAATACCGAGGAGGAACTGCGCGAAGCAGCAGGAGTTATTTTTGATAAATTCCAACAGCCTGTACTGGCCGAACAATACATAGCAGGCAGAGAAATCAATGTGGGCATCCTGGGCAACAGCCCCCCGGAAACTTTTTTGCCGGCAGAGCTTTCTTTTGGTGAAGGCGGCCCGGATATCTATACCTATGAAGATAAAACCCATCGTTCAGGAAGAGAGGTAGGTGTAATCTGTCCGGCAAAGCTGGACGATAACCTGACCGCCTATGCCCAGGAAGTGGCGCTCAAGGCTTTTAATGTCCTCGGCTGCTACGACTGTGGCAGGGTTGATATGCGGCTTGATGACCAAGGTAATCTTTATGTCCTGGAAATAAACAGCCTGCCCAGCATGGGCGAGCATGGTTCTTATGTGGCTGCAGCAGAAGCAATGGGCATGGATTTTCCTGCCCTGGTCAACCGGCTTGTTGAGGTGGCAAGCGCGCGGTATTTCGGTACGCCATCACCGCCCGATCTGCAAGCAAAACCCAAAGAACCGCCATTACAGATATTCAATTACATTTCTAAGAATCGTGACCAGCTTGAAAAGCGGCTTGCCAGGTGGTGTTCCCATTCCAGCCGGACTGCTGATATGGTAGGCCGCATCCATGTCGTCAATTCAATAAATAAATTGTTTGGCGAGCTGCTTTTAAAGCCGGTCAAGGAACTGACCAATGACAAGGTGGTCTGGGCCTGGGAGTCACGGGCAGGGATGAAAAAGGGCATTCTTATCCTTTGTCAGCTGGATATCCCCTTTGACCTGCGGGAGCAGTTCCAGGGGTATAGGCGTGACCCAGAATGGCTTTACAGCGAAGGTATAGCGAGTGTCTGGGGTCCTTTGACAATGCTGGAATTCACCCTGAAGTCTCTTCGTTCAATAAGAAAGCTGCGCAAAATCCCCCTTGGCATACTATTTTACGCCGATGAAGGTTTGGATTGTCGCTACAGCAGTGATTTGATAAAGCAGGCCGTAGATCAGGCATCTGAGATTATTGTGCTGCGTCCAGGCAATCCCGGCGGCAAAGCAATTACCGATCGAAGGGGACAGCGAAAGTACATGCTGGTTGCCGAAGGCATACCCCACAGACTTGGAAAAGCAAAAGTTCACCAGGAAGTTTTGCGCTGGGCAAACGGCAGGATGGAAGAAATTGCCCAGCTTACCAATCGCCGGGAAAGGGTTGCTGTTTCTGTAGTTAATATTGAAACAGATGCATATCCCATGCTGCTTCCTCACAGAGTAAAAGTTACACTTTACTCTTCTTTTGCCAAAATCAAATCCGGTGATGAGCTTGAAGGCAAGATGGAAAGAATTCTTGGCAAGGGAAGCATCAAATGGTCCTTGAATTGTATATCCAACCGACCGCCGATGAAGGTCAAAAAGACAAACAATGAGCAATTGGATTCCTTGAAGAAAATTGCCATGCAGTGGGATATTCCATTCAGTATCGAGTCATCACTGTGGCCATCTGTCGGTGGGCTTGTCAAGCAGGGAACTCCTGTCATTTGCGGTATGGGACCGATTGCAAAAGACCTTTATACATCCAGAGAATGCATTGAAAGGGTCAGCCTCATTCAGCGCACGCTTCTTTTATCCCAATATCTTATTTCGAAGTCAAAGGAATAAATGCCGATGCCCAAACGTAAATCAGATTTGGATACTGAAGATCTGGAATTGACCAGACAGCGGGCCCCATGGCTGCAACGTATCGCTGCCTCGAAAAAGGGCATGGTGACAACGGCCCATTTCAAGGCCACAGAAGCTGCCCAGGGAATACTGGCAAAAGGGGGCAACGCCATTGATGCTGCAGTATGTGGGGCATTCGCCCTGGGGGTATGCGAACCTGCAGCTTCAGGACTTGGCGGCCAGACCATGGCCCTGTTTTATAATGCAGAAACCCGCAAAACAATAGCCTTTGACGGGTCATCCCGGGCACCGCACCGGGTGCCCCCGGGAGAGCTCCGCAAAAAAGAATTACTGCGGGGACACAAGGCTACAACAGTCCCCAGCACCCCCGCAGTCCTTGCCTACCTCCTCCAGACATACGGGACACTGAGTCTTTCTGATGTGTTGCAACCTGTTATTGAACTTGCAGAAAAGGGCTACAAGGTAACTGAACTGCAGCATGCTCTCATGCAGAGGGAGCTGAAACACCTGAAAGCCGGCAGTGCTTCAAAGTTCTTTCTCAAGAACGGCAGGTCCTACAAGACAGGAGCTGTATTTAAACAGCCCGTCCTGGCTAAAACATTACAGCGGCTTGCTGAAGCAGGTGTAGAAGACTTCTACCAGGGAGAAATTGCTAAAGATTTACATGCTGACATGATCAAAAATGAGGGCTTCATCCGTGATGACGACCTGGCTCAGATACCATGGCCCATTGAAAGAAAACCCCTTGCCTGCCGGTTTCGGGGCAACAAGGTCCTTACCTTCGGCGAACCGGGTGCCGGGCGCACG
>JAWVYE010000346.1:0-2868 GCA_033722905.1 Desulfobulbales bacterium | reverse complement strand
GCAGGGCCCAGGCAGTATTGGTAAACAGTGGTGTGGCAAATGCCTGCACCGGCGCAGCCGGTATGCAGGCGGCGCATGCCTGTTCGGGTTTGGCTGCAGCTGCCCTGCATATTGATGAAAGTCTGGTGCAGATAGCTTCCACGGGCGTTATCGGCGAGCAGCTGCCCGTTGCCAGGGTTGCTGAGAAAATGGATGAACTGGTAGCAGGCTTGACACCCGCCGCCTATGATAAAGTAGCGCAAGCCATCATGACCACGGATACGGTCCCCAAAACCGCCGGGCGCACCTGCCGGATAGGCGGCAGAGAAGTTAAGCTTTTCGGTATGGCCAAGGGAGCGGGCATGATCATGCCTGATATGGCTACCATGCTCTCTTTTGTCATGACCGATGCCCCCATTGCAGCTGATATACTGCGGCGCCATCTACGCCATGCCGTGGAACAGTCCTTTAACCGTATCACCGTTGACGGGGACACGAGTACCAATGATATGGTCCTGGTATTGGCCAACGGTGCGGCAGACGGTCCTGAGATCAATGAATCAGGCAGCGGGAAAAGCATTGTTTTCAGAAACGTGCTGACCGACCTGTTAAAGGACCTGGCCCTGCAGATCGTCGCCGACGGCGAAGGGGGCACCAAAATAGTCACCATAAGGGTGGTCAATGCAGCCCATGAAAATGAAGCTGCAGAGGCTGCCCGCACAATCGCCAATTCTGCCCTGGTAAAAACGGCTTTTTTCGGTGAAGATGCCAACTGGGGGAGAATTATAGCGGCATTAGGGCGTTCAGGCGCAACATTCGAGCAAAACAAGGTGGATATTTCTTTTGATGATGTCCTGCTGGTCCATGACGGCCAGGCCCTGGATGCTGCTGCTGAAGATAAGGCAACAGAGGTTCTCAAAAACAGCACATTCACGGTCACTGTTGATCTGAAGAACGGGTCCGCAGCCGCTGAAATCCTTACCTGTGATCTTTCCATCGACTACATCAAAATAAATGCTGATTATCGCAGCTGATCACTGCAGCCGGGACCGGTTTCCCCCCTTGAAGCCAAACTCCATCGTGTATACCTTATAGGTATGGAAAGGTTGCGGTATCTCTGTTAACCATACTGGAGGGATGAGTATGTCCGGAGAGACAAAAAAGATTTGCCCGGAATGTAACGGTGAGAAAAAGATTGCCGGCAATTGTGTCTGCGACATGGAATGGCGCGGCAGCCAGAAAGATAATGAGTGGGTTGACTGTCATTGCAGCGATGAGGAAATCTGCCCGCTTTGCAATGGCGCAGGGTATGTGCCCGGAGATTAGGGCAGACTCTTACCTAACAATTTATGGATTGCGGGCTGAAGTTTGAAGACCGGAAGGCTCTTTATAGCATGAGATCCTTGCGGGACCTTTTTGTCATGGACTTGTTGTTTCTAGTTTCCTGATCCCCTTGAGGATAAAAAACAGGGCAAGAAACAAAGACATGGCTATGGTTGCAAAAATCCAGCCGGCAAGGGACCACATGTCATATGGCTGTATTACCCCTGTTTTAAGCCAGTTGCGCATAACGCGATAGACCGGCGATCCCCCCAGGAAGATAACTGCCATTTCAAAGGTAATGGCAGTGAAGAGAAACAGGATGGCCCCTATCCCCCCCAGGGCGGCAGCCCTGTTTTCCGCCTTGAAGTCAGCATAAATAGAGCCAAAACCAAGCGCCAGAGCCAGCACGGTCCAGGTTATTATCAAGCCGGTGGCGACCGAGATCCACCACATCGGGCCTGCTATATTCAGGAGATGGTTGGAAACAACCAGTAGGACCAGGGCGAGTCCGGTAAAGGGCACAACATAAAAAAGATACTTGTGCAGCAGGTACCTGGCAGCTGACAGAGGTGATGATATGATAATGTAAAAAGAACCGCCCTCAGCGCCGATGGAAGGGTAGACAAAACGGGCTGCAAGGGAGGCAATGACAAAGCCTGTAAGGCCGATATTCAGAAATGATATGAGGTTGGTTACATACTCTTCTTCAAACAACGAACGCTCCACAGGAAGCACTTTGAAATTGTACAGGTAAACAACAACCAGGGCCCCGATCATGAAAAGCTGCGACCATTCGGCCGAATCCCGCAGGAAAATCTTGGATTCCTTGAGAAATATCCACTGCAGTGAACTACGCCGGTACGCCACCCTGCTGAAGAATCTCCGGTAGCCGCCGAAAGACTCTTGCGACTTGGTATATCCCGTCAGAAACAAACGTTCCATGGCCCATTCACCGAGCAGGAACAGGGTTACAGGGGTGATGATGAGCAGAGCTGCGACGAGAAGGTCGATTTCCCGGTCCATTAGATAGTATGAAAGCAGGTTTGAGGCCCAGGCGGCAGGTATATATGGAGCTGCAGGAGTGGCGAGGGATGAAAGATAGTCAATGAAATGGCCGTATTTATCCGGGTTAACCAGGTCTTCCGGACGCATAAGGCGAAAAATGAGATAAATGAAGACACCGAAACATATTGACAGGTAGAGGATTATGTCCTTGGTGCGCCTGGCAGGGAAAAGGTTGACGAGAATCACCGTGACTCCCATGCCCAGGGTTGTGGCTGTGGCGGCAATGGCGATAACCGTTGCCAGCATTATGGGCCAGTAGAGGATACCGGCCCCGAAAACCGTACCATAGGCTGCAAAAATGGGTAATGAAAAAACGACCATCATCCATGAGGTGTATATAGAGGTTGTAATGTAGCGCATGAAAAAAATATCTGCATTTGCAACCGGGGCGGCAAAGATGATTTCATTGTCATCTGAGAGAAAGATGGTTGAGACGGCCGATACCATGCAGGAAAAGACAAGCATGGCAAACATGGTTATCCAGGCCATTTGGAATATCTT
>JAWVYE010000345.1:0-2874 GCA_033722905.1 Desulfobulbales bacterium | reverse complement strand
TTATTTATATAGTGAAAACTTCATGATATGTCATGCAAAGCTGTTTCCAAAATTTCTCCGACCTCTTTAAGGCGAAAAGGTTTACTCATGGTAGCGATAAAACCATATTCCTTATAATTCGCCATAACCGGGTTATTGGAATAACCGCTTGAAACAATAGCCTTTGCCTCAGGATCAATCTCCAGCAGTTTTTTTACGGCATCCGCGCCTCCCATCCCGCCCGGAACAGTCAGGTCCATGATTACCGCGTCAAAAGGGTTGCCGTTTTTCCTGGCAGCTGAGTATTTTTGCAAGGCTTCTTTACCATGGCCGGCGAATTCCACTTCAAATCCCATATGGCTGAGCATTTCACCGGCAACTTCACAGATACTTTCCTCGTCATCCATAAACAGAATACGGCCTTGACCTTTAAATGCAGCATAATGCTGGTCCCCGGTCCGGGCAGCATCTTTCAGAGGCGCATCAACTGCCGGCAGGTATATGGTAAAGGTCGTTCCCGCATCCAGTTCGGATTCAACCTGGATTGTACCGCCATGGTTATTGATAATGGAAAATACTGTTGCCAGACCCAGGCCGCTGCCTTTCTGCTTGGTGGTGAAATAGGGATCAAAAACCCTGGCTAAATTCTTTTTGGAAATCCCTACCCCTGTGTCCTGAAAAATGATTTTCAAGTATTTTCCAGGACTGAGGGGATGGGCGGAGCTCTCCGTAATAATCTCATTTTCCGCCTTGATCGAGATAAGGCCGCCGTCCGGCATAGCCTGGCTGGCATTAAGGCACAGGTTCTGAATAACCTGGCTTATCTGCCCGGCATCGACATCTACCGGCCACAGGTCATCGGCAAATGAGTACCTTGGTTTCACGGAGGTGCCGCTGAGTGTAAAACCTGCAGACTCTCTGAAAAGCTCCTCAATTGAGGCCATCTTTTTTACCGGTGCGCCGCCCTTTGAAAAAGTAAGCAGTTTCTGGGTCAGGTCCTTTGCTCTTAATGAGGCCCGGTCTGCTTCCTGCAGCCGCTTATATGCCCTGTCCTCCCGGTCAATATAGTTTTTTGCCAGGGAGATATTCCCCATAATGGCCGTCAGTATATTATTGAAATCATGGGCCAGACCACCTGCCAAAATACCCACCGATTCAAGCTTCTTCGCTTTAAGCAGCTCTTCTTCCGCCTGCAAACGGTCGGTTATATCGCTGAATACCAGAACGACCCCGATAACCCTGTCATTTTCATCACGAATTGGGGCCCCCACTTCAGAAATCATTCTCTCAGTTCCGTCTTTGGACAGAAGGATTGTCGGTCTTTTTTTATCAATAATCCGCTCGGCCTCCAGCACCTGGGCCACAAAATCCTCATTTGGTTCCCTGCTCTTGTCATCCAGGGTGGTAAATACCTCAACCAGCGGCTTGCCAATTGCCTGCCCATCTTCCCAGCCGGTTAAATTTTCGGCAACAGAGTTGATAAGAATGACAATACCGGAGTTGTCTGTGGAAATTACCGCATCACCTATTGAGCGGAGCGTAACAGCCAAACGCTCCTTTTCATCGATCAAAGCATCTTCCGCCCGTTTGCGCTCCTCTGCATAACGTTCAACAGAATCAACAAGTATTTCAAAGGAACGGACCAGATGCTTTATTTCATTACCGCCGGGAACCACAATATCCTCTCCGGATAGATCATGGACGACTCTTTCAGCCCGCTGGCTTAACAGCTTCAGCGGCCTGACATGGTAAAGAGTAAGAAGGGCTCCTACCAGCAGGGCAAAAAGGAGAAGGTATAGCGAGGTAAGCGCTATCTGTTTTCGATATTGGGCGAGCAGCAGCTGTGAGTCACTGGTATCCATTTCCGCAATCAGTGAGAAAGTGGTATCTACTATTTGGATCGGGGCATAGAAAACCGTCTTATTGCTTTCAGAGTGTTCAAAGAATATTTGCTGATGTTCTATCAGGCTCCTCATATACGCATCATTGCCACTGTATTCCCTTCTGCTGTCCTCCGGTATGGAACTGGCAAATACACCGTTGCGGGAGCCGAATGATACTTCCACTTCTGTTGCTGCTGCTATTTTTCCGGCAAAACCACTATCAATCCTGGTGCCCAGAATAATGGTCCCGTAAAAATTGTCCTCCCGCCAGGCGGGTACCATTGCCAGGATGTTCAAGCCGGATTGAAAGCCTTCCGCCACCAGCATTTCCTTGCCATCGAGGACTTCTGTTATGCCCCAGAAATCCGCAAAAGCTCCTCTTTCTGCAGGGGCATGGGCCTGGTATATAATCATTCCCTCACTGTCTGTGGCGAGAAATATGTCCACATTCAAGCCCATGTATATCCTGTCCATGACACTTTTAATATAGGTGACATTCTGTTCTGAGTTTGGAAAGTATGCTATCTCCCAGATAAGTTCTTCCTGTTCTTTAAGAGTTTTTGCCAGAGCGGAAAGCTTATCGATCTCCTTATCAATAATCGTTTGAATGGCTGACAGGGTATGTTTGGATTGCAGTTCCTCTCTGATCTTTACCGTGTCACGCACCAGGCTCAGCTGGGCGAAATAGTGAAATGAGGTTGCCAGGGTAATGAGTAACGCCAGGACTCCCAGGATGGGATATATAATACTGTTTCTTATTTTCATAAATTATCCTGCCGCTTGACAGGCAGCAGTCCATTCTGAGCTAATAATTCACTGCCCTTCCCGGAAAAAAAGAAAATCCAGGAACCTCCTGGCCGGTCCATCCAGGCTGCTCATCCTGTAAACCGGTGAAAAATCCGCTGTCAGTCTATAGCTGCCGGCAGTAAAAAAAAACAGGATGGCACGTAATGTCCTGATATGCATGTCATTATTTAAGATGAGGTTACCCCGTTGTTATGCTCAGCGGCAT
>JAWVYE010000344.1:0-2875 GCA_033722905.1 Desulfobulbales bacterium | reverse complement strand
CGCCAGCGCCTTCCCTTGCCGAGTTTCAGGGATACCCTGGCCATCTCCCTGTTTTCAAAGTACCAGGCAAAGGTAACTGTGGTATCGTTTTTGATCTTTCCTGCTTCAAGGAAACAGTAAACTTCCCGGGTATCTGCGGAAAACGTTTCACCAACACCTACAGGCTCTTTATCGACAACATTTTGACTGACAACAAGGCGCTTGACTGTAAATCCGGGCCCGTCCGTTGATAAGGCCGGGGAGGCCAAAGCAAGAGACAGGCATAGAGATACAATGATTCCTGATATGGCGGTGCGTAATTTCATTGGGGTCTCCCATAGTAAAAATTCATGCGGATCATCTCCTTATTTCCAGGGTGCATATTACCCTATTGTGATCAGGCGCTGCAATTGCTCCAGACTTTGCACACCGGCAGCCAGTACTCTGCCGTTCGCCACAAAAGCCGGGACAGCCCTGACATCAGCCTGCCGTGCACTTTCCTGGTCATTGAGCACTCTGTCTACATATACATCAAGTTGTGATTCATGGGCAAGTGCATGCGGGTCCAAATGAAGTTCCTGCGCAATATGTGCCAGTATTTCAAGTTTGCCGATATCCTGGCCATTTTGGAAAAATGCTTTGAACAATGCAATATTGAATGCAGCAAACCTGCCATTGTCGGCAGCCCATTTGGCAGCAGCATGTGCCAGCCTGGTGCGTGGTTGCAGCGGCGGCTGTTTCATGGTGAAGCCTGATTTTTCTGCCAGGGGATATACATGCTCCTGCCAGGCTTTATTCAGGTAGTCGCTGTCAGGGGCAAGAGTTGGAACCGGATAAGGCCGCAACTCAAATGCGCGCCAGTGGATGGCAATCCCAGGCTCCCTGTCAGCAAGCTGTGTAACGGCAGGCTCCGCCAGCCAGCAAAACGGTCAGACATAATCTGAGTATATTTCCAAATCCTTTACCATATCCAGCTCCTTATTTTGCCATTGGTCTAGTGGTTCACGGCACCATGATAATCAGGTCCTGCCGGTCAGCAAATTACTGCACACTGTACATAATAGTTGCTCACATATCAAACTATGGTTTCACTATTTTTTTGAATGATTTCAAGCAGCAATATTAGTGTTTGCAGGACACCATTGAGTGACAATCTGGAGTATTTTTGACGTTATTTGTCAGAAAATCTGCCAAAGATGCGCACCGGTTTCCCCAATACAATCTACTTTTACATACATAATTTCAATGAGGTATATTTTTTATATGTATTTGTTATTTCTACTAAAATTTTATTATTTTTATGGGTCCACGGAAGAAATATCATGAAATGGTATGCATTTTGCTAAATATAGGTGACAAATTTCAATAATTTGTCGGATCCGTATTGTATGAGTGTCGTTCAGGAATCGCCATGATTTCCTGGGAACGAATTTTATTATTAATGGAGCTTTAGTTTATTCTGACCACAGGAGGCCCTTGCATGAAATTATTATTCAGATATTTTACCATTGCCGCAATGGGATTGATGGCCTGGAGCACTGCCACCTCAGAGGCAGAAACACTTCAGGATGCGGTGCAGCATATGCTGCAGAACAATCCTGAAATACGATCTCAGGCCTATAACCGCCTGGCAAGGGACCAGGAGATCATCCAGGCCCGGGCCGGGTACCTGCCGATTATTGATATATCGTACGGGGCAGGCATAGAGGACGAGGATCATCCTTTTGACGACACAACCCATCCCC
The DNA here is from genome assembly GCA_033722905.1 of Desulfobulbales bacterium. Lineage (GTDB taxonomy): Bacteria > Desulfobacterota > Desulfobulbia > Desulfobulbales > BM004 > BM004. The sequence goes on along the minus strand of JAWVYE010000344.1, from coordinate 1,151 downwards.
AGTCAACGACATTGAGCCTGCGGCAAAACGTTTTCCGCGGGTTTGCCGACCAGAATGAAATAAAGAGGCAGCAGGCGAGAGTCGATTCTGCCGCCTACCAGCTGCAGGGGACCTCTGAGAATATTGGTCTGGTCACTTCGCGTGCCTATCTCAATGTCTTGCGCCAGCTTGAAATTCAAGACCTGTCAAAGGAAAACCTTATCACCCACCAGCGTATTTATGATCAGATAAAGTTAAGAAGCGAGTCCGGTATAGACCGCAAGGCAGATCTTGATCAGGTTATGGCTCGTCTGGCTCTGGCGGAGTCTGACGTGGTTCTCACCGAGGCAAATGTTAATGACGCCAAGACAGATTACCAGTTTGTCGTTGGCCATATCCCTGAAAACCTCGTCAAACCCCGACCTGTTGATTCCTTCATGCCTCCCACCCTGGAGGAGGCCCAGCAGCTGGCCCTGGCCAACTATCCGATCCTCAAATCGGCCCAGGCGGATCTGGAAGCCCGTGTGGCCCAGCATGTGGTAGCCAAAAGCAACTATTTCCCGAAACTGGATATTGCAGTTGACCAGAACTGGGAAGATGATGTGGATACCCCGGGATACCAGGAAGAATTACGTGCCATTGCGGTTTTGAGTTTCAATATTTTTAATGGTTTCAGCGATAAGGCCCGCATTGCTGAAACAAGCCACCTGATCAGTGAAGCACGTGAGATCCAGAATAATACCAGGCGCCAGATAATTGAATCGATCCGTCTCTCCTGGGTGGCATATACTTCATTACAGAGAAGAATCACCTACCTGGAGAATTATGTCAAATCATCCGGGCTTACCGCCGAGGCATTTTCCAAACAGTGGAATATAGGCAGGCGGACCATGTTTGATGTTCTCGACATTGAAGCAGAGTTGATCAATGCCAAGATTGACCTGGTTAATGCCCAGTATGATAAGATCTATGCCCAGTACAGGCTGTTAAGCGGCATTGGAAAGCTGATCCATACACTGGGGCTTGAATGGCCCGCGGAAAGCATCGTTGAAAAGGATGAGCAGCAGATGCAGGAAGAAGTCCCGCCGGAGGACAAATCTGCATAACTGCAAGAAAAACATCAGGATGTGCGTTTCGCATCCCGCATGGACGAATAATAATTTTTCGCTTGT
>JAWVYE010000343.1:0-2877 GCA_033722905.1 Desulfobulbales bacterium | reverse complement strand
CAGCACAGATTTTCCTTTCAGGGGATACGGAGTAGGAAAAATCGTCAAAGTTGATATGCGCCAGACTGATATTTCTTAAGGTTAGTATAGGTGGCATGACAACATATTAAAATTAAAAAGGAGGCTATCCCGTAACGGGAAACCCCCTCAGTGAATATTAAGCAAATAGCAATTAAAAACTAAAACGGCTGTCAGCTTCCGGAAGATGCCTTAATCGTTTATTTTGGCACGCAGTATTCCTGATGGCTTAAAAGTGATAACCCGTCTGGGATCCAGAATAAGTTCTGCGCCTGTCTGCGGGTTCCTTCCCCTTCTGGCATTTTTATCCTTGACGTTGAATTTCCCAAAACCGCTGATCAGAAGCTCCTCACCGCCTGCGAGGCAGTTTTTCATTGTATTCAGCAAGGCTTCCACAGCCTGAGTTGCCTGGGCTTTTGTCAGGTTATCATGACTTTTGTATACCTTTTGTACAAGATCAGCCTTTGTAAGAGTCATATGCCAAGGTCCTCCTTTATGGATAATAAATCACAACTAACCAAAATTACTGCCATTTGTCAAGAACTGAAAAAAATGTCACTTTCTCTGTGTGTAATTGAAAGTAATACCCGGGGCCAATAATTGTACAGGTCCTGATGTTGGTAATAAAATGTCAGGCGCGCAAATCTTGCATTACCCTACGCCTAAAGGGATAGTGCCAGCCAGCGTCATGAGGGAAAAATTTCCGTTGTCCCTGCATATACGGCCGCTGACCCAAGTTCTTCCTCTATCCGCAAAAGCTGATTATATTTGGCTACCCTGTCGGTTCGAGAGGGGGCTCCTGTTTTAATCTGTCCCGTGTTGAGGGCAACCGCCAGGTCAGCTATAGTTGTATCCTCCGTTTCACCTGAACGGTGGGAGATCACTGCTGTGTATCGGGCCCGGTGTGCCATGGAAACTGCATCAATAGTTTCAGTAACCGTGCCGATCTGGTTGAGTTTTATGAGGATTGAATTGGCTATGCCTTTTTTTATGCCTTTGGCAAGAATTTTAGTATTGGTAACAAAAATATCATCCCCCACCAACTGGATCTTGTCACCCAGTTGGGCTGAGAGGTTGGCCCAGCCTGCCCAGTCGCTTTCATCCAGGCCATCCTCAATGGAAATCAGGGGATATTTTTTAACCCAGTCAGCATAAAATGTAATGAGCTGATCCGATGTTTTCTTCTTTTTCTTTTCCGCAGGCAGCACGTAACATTTTTCTCTGGCATTATAGAGTTCGCTGGCTGCCACATCCAAAGCAATAAAAATATCCTTACCGGGTTTATAGCCGGCCTTTGCAATTGCCTCCAGCAGCGATTCCATTGCCTCTTCATTAGACCTGAGGTTGGGTGCAAACCCGCCTTCATCACCGACTGCTGTCTGGTGGCCGGCCTTTTTCAGCACGCTTTTCAGGTTGTGAAATATTTCAACCCCGGACCGCAATGCCTCTGCAAAAGAAGGTGCGCCAATGGGCATGATCATGAATTCCTGAATGTCAACATTGTTGTCTGCATGGGCGCCCCCGTTCAAAACATTCATCATGGGTACGGGCAGCAACTTGGCATTTGCACCACCCAGGTAATTATATAAGGGAAGATCAAGCTCTATGGCAGAGGCTCTGGCCACTGCAATGGAAACACCAAGGATGGCATTGGCACCGAGTTTTTTCTTAAAGTCGGTATTGTCAAGTTTCAGCATTGTTTCATCAATGCTTACCTGTTGTGATGACTCAAGGCCAACAAGTGATGGAGCAATGATCTCATTCACATTGGCAACAGCACTTTGGACACCTTTGCCCAGGTACCTCTTCTTTCTTGTGTCACGAAGTTCGAGAGCTTCCCGTTTGCCGGTGGAAGCCCCTGAAGGTACGAGGGCTCTACCCATGGCGCCTGAATCAAGGTGGACATCCACCTCTACAGTCGGGTTGCCACGGGAATCAAGTATTTCCCTGCCAAGAATACTTATTATTTCCCCCATACGGTTCCTCTTTCAGGAGTAGAATATATTTATCGTTAACCGACAACTTCACCCATTTTAAATATTGGCAGATACATGGCAACAACCAGGCCACCAATCATGCCACCCAGGAAAACCATCATAAACGGCTCTATCATGGCTGTCAGGTTTTCAACCGCCTGGTCAACCTCTTCATCATAGAAATCTGCAATTTTTTCCAGCATGGCGTCAAGGGCGCCAACGGCCTCTCCGACGTTGATCATCTGAACGACCATCCCGGGAAAAACACCTGTCTCCTCAAGGGGTTCTGCAATGGGACGCCCTTCACTTATCGCGTCGGCGGTGCGAAAAACTGCTGTCTCTATTACTTTGTTGCCGGCAGTCTTTGCTACAACATTAAGACTTTCCAGGATAGGCACACCACTTTTCAGCATTGTACCAAGTGTTCTGGAAAATTTTGCCACGGCAACCTTGCGGACAAGATCACCGAATATTGGAAGCTGCAGGATCAGGGAGTCGATCTTTTTTTCACCTTTTTCAGTGGAGTAATATTTTTTGAAAATAAAAATCACAAAGGCGATAAATGCTATCCCATAAAGGAAGTTTTTCTTCACAAAGTTACTCAGGGTTACGACAATCTGGGTGGGAACGGGTAGGGCGGCACCAAAATCAGCAAACATTTTTTCAAAAACCGGCACAACAAATATAAGAATAATACCGAGAATGATGATGGATATGCAGAGACAGATAATGGGGTAAGTCATAGCCCCCTTTACCCGTTTTTTGAGGGTCATGCTTTTTTCCATGAATATGGCAAGACGGGACAGAATGGTATCGAGAATACCGCCGATTTCGCCGGCTTCCACCATGTTGCAGAATAGAGGGTCAAAAACTTTCGGGTGTT
>JAWVYE010000342.1:0-2881 GCA_033722905.1 Desulfobulbales bacterium | reverse complement strand
GACATTCCTTGCATCGCCAGGTTGCTGAACCTTTTCTTTTATTTGTGTTCTGGAGTTTCCATAAAGGGTGGTCTTTTTCAGAATGATCTGATCCCTTTGCGGCTACCCACCATTTATCATAGAGGTTGCCGCCCTTAACAATCTTTTCCTGTAAGCTGACTTCATGCCGGCTGTCCGGTTTATCTCCTTGGCTGCAGGCTGAAAGCGCCGGGACAGAGAAAATCAGCAACATTAAGAGTATACTGTGTTGATTTATCGTCTTCATTTACTCTTGCGGGAAAAAGATCTGTTTGTGATAAGTCTGAAAACAATTTTATCTTACAAAAAGACAGAGGGATTGCAAGTTTAAATTATGGTGCGCGGCTCCCGGCAGAACCCTTCTGTGTCAATGTTTTGCAGATGCTGAAATGGCGGGCAGGATCGATCCGGGTCAGGCAAAAAACCGGGAAATGAAAGAAGGCATGCCGGAAGAAATTTCCCTTGGTTGAGGCCAGTAATTTCCCGGCAGGCAGTGCCCCGTCAATTGCTGGAAAAGATATGCTGAACTGGCTGGATTCCAAGATCTGAAGGGTGGTAGGTCTCGATGATTTCCCGTGTATAGTCGCCGGTATCCGGGTTGCGTTCTTCCAGGTTGATTATTTCCTTTTTCCTGTAACTGCCGTCAGCCTCTTTTTCCAATATGCAGACTAACGGCCGTTTGGAAAATTCCCTGCTTGGAGAACTGACAACCAGTCCCAGTTCGTCGGAGTCAAGCCGCAACAGGGTGCCCACCGGGTATATTCCCATGATATTGATGAAAACCTTGATAAGGGTTGGGTCAAAGTCTTTGCCGGCCCGATCGAACATATAGCCCAGGGCGCGGTCCGGGCTCAGTATCGATTTACGGTAGGCCCGCGATGATGTCAATGTGTCATACTTGTCAGCAATGGAGATAATTTTGCCAAAAAGGGTTAACGGTTTTTTCCAGTCGGTATGGGGATAGCCGGACAGGTCGTATTTCAGGTGGTGCTCAAACATCGGCACCAGGATCCTGGCCTTGCTGTCAGGTGAGGCCTTGAGTTTTAACAACAGTCTGGAACTGTTCAGTGAATGCTCCTGAATCATTTGCAGCTCTCTGTCGTTCAGCTTCTCCTTTTTGTGCAGAATTTCGTTGGGGATCTCAATTTTTCCAAGATCATGGAAAAGGGCGCACATGCCAAGATTTACCAGGTTGCGGCGTGAGAGGTTGATTCGCCTGCCAATGCACATGGATAACATGGCAACATTCACCGAATGTGTATACGTGTAGTCATCGAATACACGAAGTGTGCTGATGGCAGAATATACCTCGTCATCCTCGATAAGATTGGTCACCATATCCTGGACGACCCGCACGGTCTTCCGCACACCAACTTCACCCTTGCCGTCTTTTATTTTCTGGGCAACCTCTTCGATGGATGCCTTGGCATAGGTATAGTCCTTTTTGGCCCTTTCCCGCCGTTCAGCCTTGCTCTTGTAAGACTCTTCATCCTGGGGTCTTTCAGTTTTTTTGATCAGTTCAATCCACTGGATATTTTCTGTGTCAAGGCCTTCTTTCAGCCAGGTGAGAGGCTCAGGCTGCTGTCCGGAGATGTCCAACAACCTCATGAACGCCAGGATCTCTTTAGCTGAAACATTCTTGACGTTTGCAAGCAAGCGCACTCCTTCCAGACTGCGGGCATCAAAATAGCGGATGAAATTATCAAAAAGATTTTTTGTGGTTCTATTGTAAGGGAGCTTTTCATCATCGACATATACCTGGTCATTTGAGATTTTCACAGTCAGTGATTCGTCATCCATGCAGCTGTTGATGGATTCTGAGAATCTTTCGATTCCTTCTAATACCAGGGTATGATTTTCACTGTGAATCCTAGCTGTCTGGCTCAGACTGTAAAAATTATGCAGGAACTCTTCGAGCTTGGAATAGGATCTGTACTTAGCCTTATCAGTCATTGGAAGTTTCTCCGGGGACAGTTAAGGTTTTTGTTCCGGTAAAGGCCTTCCTGATCACCTTGAATCTGCTCTCTGAAGCTTTCCGGAGAACATCCTCTGCTTCAGGCGTATCGAGCAATGCCAGGGCAACAGCCGCACTTTCCCGGAAATACAATTTCCCTGACCCCATAAAGCTGTTCCAGCCCCGCCGCAGGAGTATGGTGCTCAGGAACGGCAGGGCATTGTTGGAACCGCAGCGGCCCAGGGCCTCAAAACAGGCGAGGATATGGTCCGGATCCCTGCGGCTGAGATTGTCGCTCAAATAGTTCAGCAGCAGGTTTTCCAGGGCAGGGGATTTATGTTTTGCAAAAGCGGCAAGGATGGAGGTGCGAATCTCCTGGTTGGGGTCATCAATGAGTGAAAACAGCCGTTGGGCGTACTTGCTGTCCCTGCCGACCAGCTCTCTGATCGCTTTTCTGCGCACCGTGTCAGAGGGGTGGTCGCACATGCTGAATAGAATTTTGTTGGCCCGGTCTCCCTCCAGCCGATTGAGTATAACCAGAAGTTTGCCCCCCATTTCCGTGCCGTGCTTTTTGGCTACTCTTTCAAGAGGCCCGATGTCACGCTGACTCAGGTGCACAAGCACTAGCGAGCACATCTGCTGAATTTCCCTTGAACTGCTTTTCAGAATGACCGGCACCAGAAAAGGAATAAGCTCAGGCGAGAAATAAATAAGTGCCTGACCAAGAGCCTTGAGCCTGTCAATTTCAATTGTTTCCAGCTTCATGAGCTTGTCGCCGATCAATTGTAAGATCTCAGGCCTGGACAGGTCCAAGAAAAAGCGATCGACGCGGGAACTCTGCCAGTCCTGCACAGATACTTGCTTCTTGGAAAAAAGCTTGTTAAGTGACTGTAATAATAAGGCCAGCAG
>JAWVYE010000341.1:0-2885 GCA_033722905.1 Desulfobulbales bacterium | reverse complement strand
GCCACCTGCGCTTACCCGGAGTCTCCCTTCGGTCGCTTACCCGGAGTCTCCCTTCGGTCGCTTACCCGGAGTCTCCCTTCGGTCGCTTACCTAAATTATTATGCCAAGTTTGATTTACTACCATGCCTGATAGTCCAACGGCTATCACTTATTGCATGCTATCCTTCTCACTATTCAGAATATAGACCCGGGACTCGAAAGAAGCTACAAGAGGGGTACTCAATATAATGGGGAAAAAACCTTAAATCCTGCTAAAATCAGCCGCCGCTGGCGCTTTTTAAAAGCAGACGGTTGCCGGGATAGATAGCGTTTCCTTTCAGGTTATTCAACTTCCTGATCTCTTCCGGTGAAGTATTATGTTTTCTGGCAATTGTCCAAAGGGAATCACCGCTGCGCACCCTGTAGAAGGTATCAACCTGTGTTTCTCCTGTATCAGCAACTTTGAGCAGTAATTGATTGCCGGGATGGATCAAATTGCCGCGGATATTATTCCATCTCTTGATTTCATCAGCTGAAATATCATATTTCCGGGCAATGGTCCAAAGGGAATCACCTCTTCGGACGTGATAATAAAATTCTGCATCCGTGCTGCGGGATTTTGCCAGCAGGATACGGTCACCAGGTTGAATGACATTTGTTGCCAGTCCGTTGATTTGCTGTAGTTCATTTATATCTAAATTATAGTGTTGGGCTATTGCCCAGAGTGAATCACCTTGCTGCACAATGTAGTATGGGCCCGAACCATTATCATCAGCAATAACCTCACCCCTGACAGCGGTTCTCGTGTCCCGGTCTCTTCTATGCTTTGCGCCAGGGCCAGCAGCTTCCATGTTGCCCGATGGGGCCAAGCGCTTCGGTGCTATATTGCCTTTGGATACGGCTGCAATTCTGTTGTTGCTGTTCCGCACATGAAATATAAGCTGCTGTCCCGCTCGAATTCTGCTTATGTCATGTAAATCATTCCATGCCGCAATCAAATGGACGGGAACACTGTATTTTCTGGACAGCTCCGATACTGTTTCACCCGGCCTTATTTCATGTAAAATAAAATTTCCGTCTGCGGCTTCTGCTGTCAGGTACCCATCGGCAATGCTTCCTTCAGGAAGCATTTCATAAGATGTAGTCTGGTATGGTATGCGCAGGCGCTGGCCGGCTATTAGCCCTGAAGAGCGCAGGTTGTTTGATTTGAGCACCAAGGTTTTGGTCAGGCCGTATTTTTTGCAGATGCCGTTTAAAGTCTCACCTTCTCCGACCGTATGGGTCTTGAACCCTGTGGAAACAACAGCCTGCACCCGGGGCAGGTTTCTGGCGACCTGTTCTTTCTTGCCGGCCGGAACTTTAAACGGGTAAGAAGCCTTGTCGGGTGGGGTAAAGCCTCTTCTCAGGTGGTTGTTATATTTTTTCAATTCCGCCGGATCCATATCGCAGGCCAGCGCCACTGCCTCCAGGGCAGTCCAGCGTGGCAGCGACACAGTTTCATATGCGAGCGGCGGTTCATACTCAATGTTGTCAAAGCCGTATTTTTCAGGTTCTTTGGCAATTATTATCGCAGCTATAAGCTTGGGGACATAGCGCTTGGTTTCCAGCCGCAAATATCTCCCCTGGGCAATTTCCCAGAAATCCGCGGTCTTGTATTTTTTCATTGCCCTTCTTATTTTGCCCTCACCGGCATTATACGCGGCAACCGCCAGGTACCATGAGCCGAACTCATCATATAAATCACTGAGGTACGACACAGCAGCCTGGGTGGATTTGACCGGGTCACGCCGCTCATCCACATAGGTGTTAATTTCCAGGCCGTAATTACGGGCTGTAGCCTTGATAAACTGCCAAATACCTACAGCTCTGGCCCGTGAATACGCCCTTTCATTATAGCCGCTTTCAATCATGGCAAGATAAACGAGGTCCTCGGGCAAACCGGCAGCACGAAGCTCTTCCTGGATCATCGGCAGATAGCGACCCGACCTGGAAAGCCAGAGGGCAAAGCTGTCACGCTGTTTACCCGTAAAGAAATCGAGATAATACTGAACCTGCCGGTTTACTGTTACAGGGAAATCATAAACAACCTCTTCATCTGAATATTCAACAGCCGGGACACCCTCTTCCCATTTTCCCAGAAGTTCGAGATCCTGCAACTCCTGCACTATTGTCTGTTCAGGTTCAGGTTCAACATCTCCCTGGAGTTTTTCTTCCAGTTCAGGGACGGTCACCTCGGGAGGTTTTTTACTGGCAAGTCCCCAGATATACTTCTCATTTTCCTTCAGGGCAGGATTTTTCCGGGAACTGTATCTTTTGGCAGGTTCACCGGTTTTCATCGGGGCACAGGCTGCTAAAACTGCCAGGCAACTGATTACCGTGAAAATTTTATATAAAGTTTGCTTATTAATATTCATATGCTTCCGCTGATTAAGTTTCTAAATACTGTTAGATCCGCCCATTAATAAAGCAATAAATATGCCGGGAAAAAAATAAATAATTTTTTTGCTGGCAACATGATACCCTGTAAGAAAAAGACGGCCTGAAAAGTTCTTCATTGATATTACAATGCAGAAAAATAACAACACGATAAATTTTGCAGTAAATACCATATAATTCCCTGCTGCTGCAATAAAAAACAAGTCAGGGCTTGAATAAAGAAGATATTTATTGAAAAATACTCCTCAATTTTCTGGATCATTTGGGCTCAAAGAGGGTTACGTGGGAAAATACAGCTATTTTCCGGTGCCGGAAATTACTGCGGTTTTTTTAATTTTTCCATTTTATTATAAAATGTTATATCGTTTTTAAGGGACATCTTGCCGGGGCTTTGAAGACCAAAAAAACACAAATACTGAAAAGACTTGCCTATTTGATTGCGGCTTTAATCGGGCTGGCAATTGTTGGCG
>JAWVYE010000340.1:0-2892 GCA_033722905.1 Desulfobulbales bacterium | reverse complement strand
CTGGACCGGCTGCCCCTTTGCCACAGAGGGGATATTCATGGCAGCACCCAGCATATCATAAATGGTTTCTACCGATATTGGACCTTGCTCAATCTTGGGGTTTTTCTGCATTTTTTACATATTCCGAAAAATAAGGCTGATGGGAGTATTAAAATATCGTTTTCATCAATGAATGTAAAGGTCATTATTCTGTGCGGTTCATTACAGGAATTGAAATCTGTATTCTGCTGAAGCAGTCACTCACCTCTCCTGCCGGTGGATAGCAAACGGGCCCCAGGCCTGACAAACAGGCATTACCTCCAAACTGTTAATATTGATATGAGGCGGCATACCGGTCACCCAGTATATAATTTCCGCGATATCTTCAGCTGTAAGCGGCTCTGTCCCTTTATACACTGCAGCGGCGCGCTCAGTATCCCAGGCAAACCTGACCAGAGAGAACTCGGTTTCAGCCAGGCCGGGTTCAATATTGGTCACCCGGATAGGTGTGCCGATCAGATCACTGCGCAGATTTTTTGTGAACTGTTTGACGAACGCCTTGGTAGCTCCATAAACATTGGAACCAGGATAGGGTGTGGAGCCTGCAACCGAACCAATATTTATTATATGGCCCTGCCGGCGCTGCACCATACCCGGAAGAATCTCTCTGGTGCAGTATATAAGACCCTTGATATTTGTATCCACCATGGCATCCCAGTTGTCGAGGTCGGCTGCATGGGCAGGTTCAAGCCCCAGGGCCAGGCCTGCATTATTCACCAGGATATCGACTTGCCGATAGGATTGCGGCAGGCTTGCCACTGCCTCGGCAACAGCAGTGCGGTCCCGGACATCAAGCTGCAGAAGGTGTATATCCGTGTCCGATAATTCCTGCTGTAATGCCTCAAGTTTACCCAGGCGCCGGGCAGCAAGAATCAATTTAATGTCCGGACCTGCATATTTGCGGGCACAGGCCTCGCCAAAACCGGCACTTGCCCCGGTAATCATCACGGTTTTTTCCATTGCCGCCTCCTGGAAATATTTTCACTTTTAACAAAAAAGATAGAGTGATTTTCACCTGCCAGGATATACACTTACAGGAAAACATGTCAACTGCAGACAATGAATATTGGCTGATCCATATAAATTCTGGCATGCTAATTGTTGACAAGACCTATAAAGCCATTGTAATCAATTTGGCAAAGGGTTTGTAACGTAATAAAAATATAACCTTAAAAACCGGTGAATATTTGTATGTCTAAAAAATATCTTATGGTAATTACCCACGCTGAAGATGATCATGACCGGGCCAACAGTGCGGTCGGCATGGCAACTTCGCTCCTCGGCGAAGGGGCGGATCTTGCACTTTTCTTTGTATTTGAGGGTGCGAACCTGGCCCGCAGAGGTGTTGCTGAAACCATTGCAGGAGAATTTATGACACCTGTGCGTGAATTGTTTCCCATGTTACTCGAGGCTGAACCGCCCATGTATGTCTGCGGTGCCTGTGTAAAAAAATACAGCATCCCTGAAGATGAGATCATTGCAGGCATCACAATCGCTACCCTGCCCACGGTAACTGCTGAGATGCTGGACAGGGAAACCATAATGTTTTAACGGTGCAACTGCATGGCTTTTTTCAGGAAAAAAACTTTAACCGGCCTGGCCCGCACCTGCGGCTGAGCTGCCAAGATCGGTCCGACGGTCCTGTCGGACGCTTTGCAGGGGCTGGAACCGCCGGCAGACCCTAACCTGCTCGTTGGTTTTGAAACATCCGATGATGCTGCTGTCTACAGGCTTACAGATGAGATTGCCATGGTCAACACGGTGGATTTCATCACACCTCCTGTTGACGACCCCTACTGGTTCGGCCAGATTTCAGCGGCAAACTCTATTTCCGACATCTATTCCATGGGCGGCAAACCGCTTACAGCGCTGAACCTGGTAATGTTCCCGGCCAAACATCTTGATATGGGATTTCTCAAGGACATCCTGAAAGGAGGCCATGACAAGGTGGTGGAAGCCGGTGCCTGCCTGGCGGGAGGGCACACGGTTGACGACGAAGAACCTAAATACGGCCTCAGCGTCAGCGGCATAGTGCATCCCGACAAAATTATATCACACGCCGGAGGACGACCTGGTGACGCGCTCATTATCAGCAATCCCCTGTGTTCAGGGGTACTTTTCAATGCGGTACTCTCCGGCAAGCTCCCCTTCCGCGACCTGGAACGCGATACCCTCCCCTCCCTTGCCGCCTTAAACGGCCAGGCCATGGAAACAGCTTTAACCTTCGACCTGCATGCAGCAACAGACATTACCGGTTTCGGCATAGTGGGGCATGGTTTGGAAATGGCCCTTGGCAGCGGTTCTGAGGTTGTCATATATTTTGACCGGCTGCCTTTTTTCAACGATGCACTGCGCATGTACCAGAAAGGTGAAACCACCGGCAGCAACAGGCCAAACAGGGAGCTTGCCGAAAACCACCTGCAAATCGACAAAGAGCTTTCCGGCCCCGAGGAACAACTCCTCTATGACCCTCAGACCTCAGGAGGCCTGCTTCTGGCCGTGCCGGGCTCTATGGCTGATGATCTGGTCGCGGCTCTGCATGAAGTAGGAGTGCATACTGCTGTCAGGATAGGCGATATTGTCGACGGGCCTTACGGCATACGTGTCATTTAACCCGGCCCGGGTTTGCGATTTTTTTTTTGCGCAAAGACCCGCCATTTTGGCAGGCCTCAAAAGCCCGGCAAAAAAATCCTCTGTGTGTAAAGGCAATTACCCGCCGCCGCACCATTACGGCAGACAACCGGCGCCACCCATGGTCCAGCGCTATTACATATTATCCCTTCTTTTCACATCCGCTTTTCCAACCAATCCCCTCCATATTGACGAAAAATCCTTATATTGATATATTCAATT
>JAWVYE010000339.1:0-2893 GCA_033722905.1 Desulfobulbales bacterium | reverse complement strand
GTTTCATGGCATTGGCGATCTTCTTGAGTGGAATATCAATACTTTTAATTAGCAGGTAACTGGCAATAATGGAGATCACTACACCGATCAGAATGGTTATGAAGAATGCTTTTTTGGATAATTCATATTGTTTCTGGGAGGAATCATAGGTTTTTTTCACAGCCAGCAGACGGTCTTTAATCAGGAAGTTTATGACCTCTCGATGTTCTTCGGCCAGTGGATAAAGTTTTTCGTCGGTAAATGTATCAAGAGAATCAATATCCTTGTTTTCAAAGTAACGGATGATATCTGCAGTTGCTTCTTCAGTTGCCGCAATAATGTTGGTACTTGGCTGAAGCCAGGCATTACTCTTATCTCCAGCAAGCCCTGCACCTGCTTTCGCTAAATCCTGCCATTTTTTTTCAAGGATATATCTTGTCTGTTTGACAGTGTTTAGGGCTTCAGTCCAGGATATCTGCTCAAACAGGGCTTTATCAACGGTGCCGACTATGCCTGACTGGAAATTGTAGTCAATTTCACGCAATTCATCAAAAGGCAAAACCTGATGGGTGTAAACATCTGACAGTGAGTTGTTGGTTGAACGCATACCGTTGAGTCCACCAAGTCCTGCACCAATGATGAGCAGGAGAAGAAAACATACGAAACCGGTGAGACGCCATTTGACAGATAAGTTTCGGGCGAATTTAGTCATTAGCTTTCCTTTGATGAAATTGAATTAGATGAGTATGCAACAGAAGAAAGAGGAAGCCGCAAAATGCAACCTTTTTATAATACTAGAAAAATGCGTGTTAAGTCAAATAGTTTGTTAGTATTTTTGGTGAGGATGTCTTAAAACTTGTGATGTCGCGGAAATTGAAAATCAGTACAGGGCGGATCCTGGAGTTCGCGGAAACGGGATAACTTCCCTGATATTTTTCATGGAAGTGGCAAATTGCAGGAATCGTTCAAACCCCAGGCCAAATCCAGAATGCGGCACAGTGCCGAATTTTCTCAGGTCAAGATACCAGCTGTATGCCTCCATATCAAGATGCAGCTCCAGCATTCTGGCAACAAGAACATCATATCGCTCCTCTCTCTGGCTGCCGCCGATTATCTCGCCGATTCCCGGCAGCAGGAGGTCCATGGCGGCAACGGTCCTGTTGTCATCATTCACCCGCATGTAGAATGGTTTAATGTCCCTGGGATAATCGGTGACAAAAACCGGCCGGGCAAAAACAGTTTCGCATAAATACCGTTCATGTTCTGCCTGGAGATCCTTTCCCCAGTGGACATGGTAATCAAAATGGATATCTGCCTTTTGCAGGATATCGATAGCCTCGCTGTAGGTGATACGGGTAAAGGAACCTGCCAGAACCGTTTCCAGTTTTTTGTACAGCCCTTTATCAATGAAACTGGCGAAAAGGTCGAGGTCCTGGGTGTCGTTTTTTAGGATATGGCGAACAAGGTACTGCAAAAAAGATTCAGCAAGTTCAATATTTTTGCTAAGGTCACAAAAAGCCATCTCAGGCTCAACCATCCAGAATTCAGCGAGGTGGCGGTTTGTGTTGGAGTTCTCAGCCCTGAACGTAGGGCCGAAGGTGTATACATTACCCAGGGCCAGGGCATAAACTTCAGCCTGTAATTGGCCGCTGACGGTTAAATTAGCCGGTTTACCGAAAAAACCGGCTGCCGCTGCCGGGTCTGTTTCTTTATGTGCAGTTGTTGCCGGTCCAATGACCTTGAACATTTCACCGGCACCTTCACAGTCAATGGTTGTTATTATGGGGGTATGCACCAGCACGAACCCCCTGTCCCGGAAGAATTTATTGACAGCATAACTCAGCGATGAACGGATACGGGCGATGGCGCCTAAACTGTTGGTGCGAGGCCGCAAATGTGCAATGTTCCTGAGAAACTCATAGGAATGTCTTTTTTTCTGGAGAGGATAACTTTCCGGGTCAGCCCAGCCGTAGATTTCTATTCTGTCTGCATGCAGTTCCACTTTCTGGCCTGTACCGGGAGATTTTCTTAATTCGCCTGTAACCTTCAGAGAGCAGCCTGTATGGAGTTTTGTGACAATATCCTTGTAGTTTTCCAGAAGAGGGGAAGTAACCACCTGGAGGTTTGCAAGACAGGAGCCGTCATTTAATTCGAGGAATGAAAAATCCTTGGCGTCACGCCTGGTTTTCAGCCAGCCATTGACCTCAATCCGCTGGTTGATTGGCTCTGTTGCCAAGATGTCTTTTATTCTGCAGTTGTCCATATGAGTCTGACCTCTGTAGTATGTGAAAGTATGCAATACTTGTACTCGATACCTTAAATTATCATACAACTTCGCCGGAGACGAGCATGAAGTACAGGAGATTTTTTCATAAAATAAATGAACGGTCTTTATTTCATTTTGCTGGTCTCTTATACCAGAAACTGCAAAGAGTACGACTGCGCAGGGCAAAGGGGAAAACAGTGAACATGAGTAGCAGCCCGGTTATCTGCATTGATGAATACCAGTGAAATTTTCTGCTGGAAGTAACAACGTGCTGATCTGCCAGGATGATGAAGGGTAAATCGTGTTTTTTGCCCCAGCGCTGGAGTTTTCGCGAAAAAAATACCTCTTCCCCGGCATATGTTTTTTCATCAAATCCGCCTGTGTCGATAAAAGCCTCTCGCAGGCAGAATATGAAACTGCCGGCCGCAAGCTTTCTTGTCCTGGAGAGCCAGTTCCAGAATGAAACAAGCCTGTCCGCCAGAAAGGGCAGTTGTGTATCAAATTCAAGGAGTGTGCCGCCACCGCAGCATGTTCCCTTTTTAAGGAGCGTGAGCGCATTATTTAACAGTGATGCGGATAAAATGGTGTCGGCGTCCAGGAATACGAGCCAATCACCTTTTGCCGCCCCGGCCCCTGAGTTCCGGGCTC
>JAWVYE010000338.1:0-2894 GCA_033722905.1 Desulfobulbales bacterium | reverse complement strand
GGCCAGAATGGACCAGGCGGTAAATCCCACCAGAATTGCCAGCTTGTTGAAGAAAAGCAAACCGATGGTCTGGCTCAGGGCCGGCTGCAGCATGAGCATGGGCAGGCCGGCCTCAAGGGTTCCGGCCGGGCAGAAATATTTGCAGTACCACAGCTGGCCATAGCCGAAATCGTCAACCACTGCCAGGGGCAGAATAATGACAAATAAAAGCAAAAAACCGTATTTAATATAATTAAGCTTCCGGGGGATGGCAAATTTCCTGGAGGGAATTTTATGCAGCAGTTCCTGGATCAGGCCGAAAGGGCAGGCCCAGCCGCAAATCAGGCGCCCGAAGGTTCCACCAAGAACCCCCATGGTGCCGATCACGTACAGACCAAAGAAATTCTGCCCGTTTTCAATGGCAACCCGCATCCCCGCCATTAACTGCTGCAGCGAGCCGATGGGGCAGTAGGTTGTCGCCGCCGGGCAGGAATAACAGTTCAATCCGGGTGAACAGACAACCTTCAAAGGCCCCTGGTATATGGTTCTGGTAAAGGGAAAAGACCACGAACCATTGACCAGCAGGGCCATAATGGTCTGTATCCATTTTCTGACAACTTCCATGTTATCCTATGCCGATACAACTCAGGCAGACCTGGACGGCCTGTTCTAAAACCCTGGTGACTTCACCTGTCATGATGCCGAATATCCCCATAATGAGAAAAAATATGATGACCACAAATGGGGCAATGCGGACACGCTCTGATTTTTTTTCACTTACAAAAGCCATTTTCCCATTACCTCATTTTTGCCAGCCGGTTACCGACAGACGCTGTTTTATCACCAAGGCCGACCTTCTTATCACGCCGGTCATCCAGGCTTATCTGGGTCGATACCCGGAGCGCCCCTTTGTTAAAGGGCATTTCAGCCAGCCGGGCGGCCAGGGCCAGAAGCTCCTTGCTGTCACCCTCAACAATTGTGCCCATATCTGTCAGCGTATGGGGAAAACCTGATTTTTCAAGAGCCTTCTGAATATCGGCGATATATTCCCCGACACTGGGAGAATCGGTTCCCAGCGGAATAACTGTGATGTGCATTAAGGCCATTTCGTCACCTGCGGATTATTCATTCTCTCATATCATTTACACTTGAATTACTTTATAACGGCAGAATAAAAATGCAAGGAGCAAGGGGGCTTCCTGTGGACACTCCCTTTCGGCACCTGTTAATCTTTTGATTTTATCAGTATACAATGGTAGAGAAAATAGCCAGAACAGAAAATATCACTTTCTTGCCGGCAGGAGCATACCGATATGGCATATTCAACCGATTTCCTCGTAATAGGCACCGGAATCTCAGGGCTGTCCTTTGCCTTGAAAGCGGCACAAATTGGCCGGGTAACCATTGTTACCAAAAAAGCAAAGGTTGATACGGCAACCAATCTTGCCCAGGGGGGTATTGCAGCCGTCCTCTCCGATGAGGACTCCTTTGCCCTGCACATCAAAGATACCCTGCATTCAGGGGCCGGACTCTGCAAGGAAGAGGTTGTCCGTATGGTCGTTGAAAACGGGCCGGCCCGTGTCCAGGAACTCCTTGATATTGGCGTCCATTTCAAAACCAATGAGCAGGACGCCTCGCATCTCGACCTGGGCAGGGAGGGCGGCCATTCGGCCCGCCGGATCGCCCATGCCCTGGACCTTACCGGCAGAGAAATTGAGCAGGCCCTGTTAAAAAAAGTGGCAGACAACCCCAACATTCAGGTCCTTGAGAACCATCTTGCCGTAGACCTGCTCATCGGTTCAAAGGCCGGGGTGAGCCCTGCGGATAAACGCTTGGATGACCGCTGCCTGGGGGCCTATGTCCTGGAAAGAAAGAGCGGCAGCATTGAAAACTGGCGCGCCAAGGTGACCGTGCTCTGTTCCGGCGGCTGCGGCAAGGTGTACCTTTATACCACCAATCCGGATATTGCCACGGGAGACGGCATTGCCATGGCCTACAGGGCCGGCGCCAATATAGGGAATCTTGAGTTTGTGCAGTTTCACCCGACAT
Organism: Desulfobulbales bacterium; assembly: GCA_033722905.1. Lineage (GTDB taxonomy): Bacteria > Desulfobacterota > Desulfobulbia > Desulfobulbales > BM004 > BM004. The sequence goes on along the minus strand of JAWVYE010000338.1, from coordinate 866 downwards.
GCCTCTACCACCCTAAAACAAAAAATTTCCTCATTTCCGAGGCTGTCCGGGGTGAGGGCGGCAGATTGATCGATGAGCATGGCACACCTTTTATGGAAAAACATGACCCCAGAGGTGATCTTGCCACCCGGGATACTGTCGCCAGGGCAATCGATGCGGAAATGAAGGCCAGCGGTGATGATTGTGTCTACCTTGATATAAGCCACAAAAAAGCTGATTTTATCAAAAAACGGTTTCCGACAATATACCAAACCTGTCTTTCCCTGGGCCTGGATATAACCAGGGAGCCCATACCGGTGGTGCCGGCGGCCCATTACATGTGCGGCGGGGTCATGACGGACATGTGGGGACGTACTAATATTGAAAACCTTTATGCCCTGGGCGAAACGGCATGCACCGGCCTGCATGGCGGCAACAGGCTGGCCAGCAATTCCCTGCTTGAGGCTGTGGTTTTTGCCCACCAGGCTTATTTGCAGTGCTGCAAAGAAAAAGAAAAGATCCTTAAGACATCATTTCATGAATCCCCGGAATGGTCCACGGGCAAAGCAAAAATGATCAATGAAAACGTCCTTGTCAGCCATAACTGGGACCAGATCCGGCGCCTGATGTGGAACTATGTCGGTATCGTGCGCAGTGAAAGGCGCCTGGGGCTTGTCAAAAAACGTCTGGCCCCCATGCTCAGGGAAATCTCGCATCACTTCAGGGATTACTTCCTGACGCCGGACCTGGTGGAACTGCGCAATATTGCCCTGGTGGCGGAACTCATCGTGCAGAGCAGCATTCGCCGCAAGGAATCCAGGGGGCTGCACTACATCGTCGATTACCCGCAACAGGACGATAGCAACTGGCGCCGTGACACCATCCTT
>JAWVYE010000337.1:0-2899 GCA_033722905.1 Desulfobulbales bacterium | reverse complement strand
GGCTCAGGATATGAACCTCATGGTGCATTTCTGGTTAATAATGAACAGATAGTCCCTTTCGAATACCCGTCTTTAGAGGAATTAAGCCGCGCAGCAGTTCTTTGCAATGATGCTGCCGTGACCGAAGTTGGCGGCCGCTGGGAAATGCAGGGTGATCCCACAGAAGGGGCACTGGTAGTAGCTGGTATCAAGGCAGGGCTTAATGCCGGACGCGTCAATGACGAATATCCAAGGCTTGATGTTATTCCATTTGAGTCAGAACACCAGTTTATGGCAACGCTGCACAGCGACAGGGAAGGACGTAAGTTTATATATTTGAAGGGTGCTCCTGAAAAAGTTTTGAAAATGTGCAGCATGCAGCGCAGCCAGGGTGAAGACAACCCCCTTGCAACTGAATATTGGCACAACAGGCTTGAAGAGGTTGCCGCAATGGGGCAGCGTATACTCGCCATAGCTTGTAAAGTCGTAGACAGTTCGCAACAGGAATTAAGAGTGACAGATGTCTCTGACGGGATGACGCTGTTGGGGCTGTGCGGAATAATTGATCCGCCCCGGGAAGAGGCTATCAGAGCAGTTGAGCGATGCAAGTCGGCCGGCATCAGGGTAAAAATGATCACCGGTGACCATGCTGCTACAGCTAAAATCATTGGTCTGCAGATGGGCATTGGCGACGGCTCCTCAGTCATCAAAGGCGAAGCCCTGGAGGGCATGAGCGACCAGCAGTTGAGGGCAGCGGTCAAGAGTGTCGATGTTTTTGCCCGCGTCAGCCCTGAACATAAATTGCGACTTGTGCAGGCCCTTCAGGCCGAAGGTGAGGTTGTGGCAATGACCGGCGATGGTGTCAATGATGCACCGGCCCTGAAACGGGCAGATGTAGGGGTGGCCATGGGGATAAAAGGAACTGAAGTCGCCAAGGAATCGGCTGAAATGGTTTTGACGGACGATAATTTTGCCTCCATTGCGCACGCTGTCGAGGAAGGCCGCACCGTGTATGATAATATTAAAAAAGCCATAACTTTCATATTGCCAACCAATGGTGGCGAGGCGGGAATTATAATTGCTGCAATACTCTCAGGCCGCCTTTTGCCAATAACCCCTGTTCAGATATTATGGGTAAACATGGTCACAGCTGTGACCCTGGCCCTATCTCTGGCAATAGAACCTCCGGAGAGTGGGGTGATGAAGCGGGCGCCGCGCAGTCCCCAGGAGCCGATACTTTCCTATTTTTTGATCTGGCGTATAGTTTTTGTTTCCTTGATAATTGTTGTGGGGACCTTTGGGCTTTTTCTCTGGGACAGGCTGCATGGTGCATCCATTGAATCTTCCCGTGCCGTAGCAGTTAATACGCTGGTAATGTTTGAAGTGTTTTACCTGCTGAGCTCCAGATACCTGAAAGACTCTGTCTTTTCCCGGAATGGTATGTTCGGTAACGGTTATGTGCTGATGGCAATTGGAGTCATTTTAATAATACAGTTACTTTTTACGTATACTGCACCAATGCAGAGGTTATTCGGCGTTGCGGCAATTAACTTCTGGGACTGGCTGCGGGTTTTATTTGTTGCAGTCTCTGTTTTTTTTCTGGTTGAAGCGGAAAAATATTTAATGAACCGAAGGAAAAAATTATATAAGAAACTGCCGACAAAGGTGGTTGGAGTTTAATATATTATGCCTTTTCTTGATTATTAATTGGCAACAAAGGGAAATCCGTCATGAAAAAAGAACATAAAGAAAAAGTTCTCTTACTGTCTGAGAAATTTTCAGATCTTATGAATATAATTATCATGATCATCATGCTGGTTATCATCATTGGGGCGGTTGGATTTCTTATCAGGGATATTTTTGCATTTTATCAAGCAGGATTTGCATCCAGCATAGGAACAATGCTCGGGTCTCTTCTTGTACTCTGGGTTCTCCTGGAGCTTCTGCACACCCAGATAGATTACCTCAAAGGAGGCACTTTTAATATCAGCGTTTTTGTCCTCGTTGCCATGGTGGCCTTTATCAGAAAACTCATGGTTGCGTCCCTTAAACCGGAAAAGCTGGAAGCCGCCTATTATCCTCTCGCTGTAATCGGTGTTTTGGGTATTGTCTACTGGCTTATTAAAAGGGCAGAGAAGACATAGAGTCGAATCAGAAAAGTTTTTATAATGCGTATTTTTTGCATAACATATATTTGAAAAAACCGTTTTGTTTCTTTTTGGCAAGCACGTTATGATTATTCAACCATTGCATTACCACTTGCTCTGAAGATGCTTTATTTATTCTGGGGTTTATTCTGGACAGCCGTTTACCTTGTTCTGGTATTATCACCCTGCCTGGTTTTGTTTTACGGCAGAATGCCCGGCGGCAGCGGTTTCTGGTGGGATCTCTCCATGATGCTTGGTTTCGCGGCCACTTCCATGATGGCCATCATGTTTTTTCTTACTGCCAGATTCAAAAGGGTGGCATTGCCGTTCGGTGTGGACATTCTTTATTATTTTCACAGGCAGATTTCATTGCTGCTCCTCATATTTATTCTGGCGCACCCGCTGATTCTCATTATAAGTGAGCCGGCTGTTCTGGATATGCTCAAACCCGAATTTTTAACTCGATACATGGCAGCCGGCATTATTTCATTCATTATGATCATTTTCATCATGGTTTCTTCCCTATGGAGAAAAGAACTGGGAATCCATTATGACAATTGGCTTAAAGTGCATTCTTTCCTGGCAGCTTCAGCTTTTATCCTTGCTCTTGTTCATATTGAAGGGGTCGGCAACTACATTGCCACCCCAGCAAAACGCATTGTATGGGGTATGATAATGTCCTGCTGTCTTCTTCTGCTGTTTTATGTCCGCTTTGTCAGGCCTGTGACAATGCTGAGAAGGCCCTATAAAGTAGTGAGAGTTTCTGAAGAGAG
>JAWVYE010000336.1:0-2911 GCA_033722905.1 Desulfobulbales bacterium | reverse complement strand
TGGGACGGAAGCTGCTGCAGTACTGTTCAGTCAGAACGGTGGAGTCGGCGAGGTGGTTTCACTGCCTGACGACCTGGCAATAAACGGTAACACCCACCTGATGATGCAGGATAATAACAATCTATTCATTGCCGATCTGATCATTTCCTGTCTCTGAGAGCACATCAGCCCTGCCATCGGTGATACCAATGGTGACAATCTGGTCGACCTGGCCGATGCAATCCTGGCTCTGCAGGTACTGACGGGCAGCAAACCTGCGGCTCTTTCCCCCAGGGCAGATATTAATCAGGACAGCAAAATAGGGCTGGAGGAGGCAATAAATACCCTGCAGGTAATTTCGGGCCGAAAACCTTGAATTCCGGGGACACCATACTTAATTCACAAAAGCGCTTTTCAAATGTCATTTTAACATACTTAAATTATTAAGAAAAAATATTATATATATTAAAAAGTAAGTATGGTGACAATAAAATCCGGGTTCCAAAAAATGAATTAAGTATGGTGTCCCCGGAATTAGATGAGCCTTTCAGGCGGTGCAGGTTTTCAGGTGAGATAAACATCAAAACGGCTGGTTTTTCCTTTTATCTGATGGGATGGAACCAGCCTGCTGAGAGGCTTTGCCAGGCGCGGCCTTTTGACAACAACCCTGTTTCGGGCCCGGTCCAGGGCAACAGCAAGTAGTCCTGCCGTATCCCGGTCTTCCCCGGCCAGCCTGCGCAGAATCCTCATCTCCTTTTTGACCAGGCTGCTCTTTGTCCGTTCAGGATACATCGGATCCAGATAGATAACGTCTGGATAGTTATCCTGTCCCAGTTGCCGCAGAAAAACCTCACTGTCTGTTTGAGTCAACCGCAGCCTTTTGACTATTTGTGCAGCGGCCTGTTTTGACTGTTCGGCTCTCTGCAAACCATCTTCAAGCAGAACTGCCAGTATTTGCGAACGCTCCAGCATGTGCACTTGACAGCCGAGGTGGGCCAGAATAAAGCCGTCACGGCCAAGTCCCGCTGTTGCATCAATTACTGCGGGTTGCCAGCCTCTTTTTAAACCGGCGGCCCTGGCCAGGGCCTGTCTTCTGCCGCCACCATGTTTAAGGCGGTAAGTCATGGCGGGGCTGGTAAAGTTTACCATAATGGATCCAAGATTATTTTTCCCTGTCTGTTTGAGGACAAGCCCCTCTGAAGTATAGAACAGCAGAAACTCATAATCCTCGCTTTCACTCTGTAAGAGGGGAAGGGATAACCTGCCGGAAAGGCTGGCGGCCATGTCATGAAATGCTGCTGCAGAGGTAGACACTGCTATGGATAACGGATAGTTTTCCTGCCTCATGATGTTTTTCTATAAAAAGGGTATCAAGTGGTCAAATTTTTTGTTAAATAGGCAGCATACAATATGATTTGTTTACAGCTCACAAATTCAGTAACCATAATACCCGTAACCATTGGATAAGCAAACCATGGAACATCACCATAATACTGAGCCCAATGTAGTGGCGGTTATACCGGCCCGTTATCATTCGAACAGGTTTGAGGGCAAACCTTTAGCCCCTATACTGGGTAAACCAATGATACAGCACGTCTATGAAAGGGCCCTTTCCGTGCCATTGCTTTCCAGGGTGGTTGTGGCAACCGATGATAAACGTATAGAAGAGTGTGTCAGGTCTTTTGCCGGGGAAGTGGTCATGACGCGAGCAGATCATGCTTCCGGTACAGACAGGCTCGCCGAAGCTGCCACCAGGCTTGACATTCCGGAGCAGGATGTTGTTGTCAATATCCAGGGGGATCAGCCCCTTTTCCCGGCAGAGGTAATTGAACAGGTGGCCCGTCCCTTGCTTGACGATCCGACCCTGCCAATGTCTACGCTGATATATAAAATTATCCGCAAGGAGGAAATCGGTGACCCTAACCATGTAAAAACCGTTTTTGACCGCAATGGTTCCGCTCTGTATTTTTCCCGCTCGCCAATACCATTCCAGAGGGATCTGAACGACACGGCAGAGCCTACTTACTACAAGCACCTTGGTTTTTATGGCTACCGCAAGGGTTTTCTTCTTACATTTGTGAGCCTGCCCGAAGGCGAATGGGAGCGGTTTGAGAAACTGGAGCAGTTACGGGCCCTCGAATTCGGCTACAGGATAAAAGTTGTGCTCACTGAACATGATTCTATCGAAGTTGACACCCCGGATGATTTAAAACGAGTTGAGGAAATTCTGCGCAGGCAGCAGCCGAATGAGCAGAATTAATACTGTTGAGATTAAATTAAAAGAAAAGGTTTTAACGATGCGAAAGAAAATTACGATCATTGGTGCAGGCAATGTTGGAGCGACCGCAGCCCATTGGGCGGTTGTGCGTGGTCTTGGAGACGTAGTATTACTGGATGTTGTGGAAGGAGTGCCGCAGGGCAAGGCCCTTGATCTCTGGCAGTCCGGTCCGGTGGAGAATTTTGCCTGGGGCGTGAAGGGCAGCAACGATTATGCTGATTCAGCAGGGTCTGACATTGTTATTATCACCGCAGGCCTGGCCAGAAAGCCCGGCATGTCCAGAGATGACCTGCTGGCAAAAAATGTTGCCATAGTAAAAAACTGCACCGAAGAAGCGGTGAAATATTCTCCTGACTGCATTTTGATTGTTGTGACGAACCCGATAGATGCCATGGTCTATACGGCTTTCAAGGTTTCGGGGTTAGCGAGCAACAAGGTGATCGGCATGGCCGGTGTTCTTGATTCAGCCCGTTACCGTACCTTTCTGGCGGAAGCCATCGGCGTCGCGCCTGCAGATGTCAATGCTATGGTCATGGGGATCCACGGAGATAACATGCTTCCCCTGGTAAGGCTGGCAAATGTAGCAGGTATACCGATTACCGACCTGCTTTCCGAAGACCGGATCAATGAAATTGTCAAACGCACCCAGATGGG
>JAWVYE010000335.1:0-2915 GCA_033722905.1 Desulfobulbales bacterium | reverse complement strand
TTGAATTTCTATTTTGCTGAAAAAAAAGCTCCTGACTATCACAGTGATTCAGGCTTTATGGGTTCCGGTTTCACTGAACCGGAAGTATTGGGTTATCACCTGGTCAATATCCTTATTCATATTGGTTCAGCCATCTGTCTGTATTTTATTTTTCAGATAACGCTGAGCGCGAAGATTATGGGTCAGGGTTTCAGGTATGGCAATGAAGCGGCCTTGCTGGCTGCGCTTGTCTGGGCCCTGCATCCTGTCCAGACAAATGCTGTAACCTATATTGTCCAGCGCATGACCAGCATGTCGGCCCTTTTTGTTTTGGGTTCGCTGCTTTTTTATATTCTCGGCCGTATACGGCAGGGCGGGCCGGCAGGAAAAAGCGCTTATTTTGTGCTGAGCCTGGTGTTCGGGCTTCTGGCAATGGTCAGTAAGGAGAACAGCGCCATGCTGCCGCTGTTGATCCTGGGCTATGAGTTTTATTTCCTGGGCGGGATACGGTTGTCGGCCAGGAATATAAGAGGTCTCATTATCCTGGCTGCTGTTGTTTTGATGGTTATTGTCATCGGCTGGATGTATTTGGGAGGAAATCCTTTTACCGAGTGGCTGGGAGGCTATAATGTCAGGGATTTTACCCTTGCTGAGCGTCTGCTGACCCAGACACGGGTTGTCATACACTATCTCTCTCTTCTCGTATTGCCGCTTCCGTCACGGTTGAACCTGGCCTATGATTTTCCGGTCTCCACTTCTTTTTTCAGCCCGCTGCCGACCTTTTTTGCCATAGTGGGGATTGCGGCCCTGGTGTTATCCTTATTCATCACATACAGACGGGATAAACTGATCTCATTTGCTATTTTCTGGTTTCTTGTGAACCTGGTCATTGAGTCCACGGTCATACCGCTTGAGATTATCTTTGAGCACCGGATATACCTGCCCTCAGCCTTTGCGGCCCTGGCCCTGACTCTGTTGGTCTACCGCGCACCGGGCAGCAGAAAAATCAACCTGACCCGCTTGGGTATGCTTTGTATTGTGGTTTTACTGATGATTTTTACCTGGCAGAGAAACCAGACCTGGTCATCCCGGGAAAGTGTCTGGGGTGATGTGGCAGCCAAGGCTCCGAACCTGACCCGCGGGCATATGGGCCTGTATACATCTTACAAAGCCCAGAACCGCAATGAAGAGGCCCTGGAAGTCCTGAAAAAAGCTGTGGCTGTCGGGCCGGATCAATTCAAGCCCTCCTTCAATCTGGCAAACCTCTACAAGGAGCAAAAGCAATACGGGCAGGCGCTGGATATCGTCAATGCCATGTTGAGCAAAGAACATCTGCGCACTGCACCGGTATATAATTTACGGGCCTCGATCTACCAGAAATTAAATAATTATACCAAGGCGATTGAGGATGCAAATAAAGCGCTGGCTATAGATCCTAAATATGCCAGTTCCATGCTGATTTTAGGGGAAGCGTATTTCAGGTTGGGTAACTATGTAAATGCAGCAAAATACTATGAAAAAGCCCGTGAATCCATAACTGATACCTATGGAATCTACTTTAATCTCGGGACGGTGTATTACAACCTGGGGAACTATGACAAGGCCATTGAAAATTATACAAGGGCCTTGGATTTTATGCCGGGAAATGCTGATATTCATTACAATCTCGGCCTGCTCTATGGCGCCAAGGGGATGGTCAAGGAAATGCAGGAGGCAATGGCTAAAAGCAAGAGGCTCAGGGGCCGCTGAGATCTAAAAACCCGCGACACCTGTTTTATTAAGACCCCCCATCCACCAACTCCCACACATATTACTAAGCAACTAATTGATTTTACTTGATATATTTTCGTGCATAGGCGTCTCTTCATCAGGTGACAATTTTTGTCACTTGTTTGTGGTTCTCTGGATCAGGCGCTGTTTGCAGGGGGAAAAAGGGGCTGTTCAGACAGGAAACTTCCAAGAAAACTCCCCCGTGTTTCATGGTCAGTGTACTGTTCTGCGGTCCGGAAGCCTTTCTGACTGAAGTCCTGCCGTGCACTATAGTTCTATTAATTCCAGACAGTTAAGATAATTTTCCAGGGTAGCAGCGGATTTTTGTCTCAAAAAAAAAGGCTGTGATGTGCCTGAATAGATACTTTTCTGAATTCAAGGTATGGGAATTGCATTAATTACAGTGGTGAATTGACGTTGTTGGGGGGTGGTACATATCTGAGGGGCAGCGGCTTTATTTTATTCTTGGGCCAGAATAAAAATATTATATCCCTTACTAGGTTGCTGCTGTCCCTCATTTTTTTATGCCCGGTTCAACCGGGCCCCTGATGCTTGCCGCAATATTCCAAGAATTTCCAGCCGTATTTTTTCCGACATCCAATATCCACCAATATCCAATGCATTGGTGCCTGATCCAGGGAACCAATACTGACATTGGCCGCGCAAAAAAAACCGGTTCTTGCGAGCCGGTTTTTTATTGCAACATATGTTGATGTGAACTAGCCGGACCATGCCGGCTGCGGGTTATTTACGCGATTTGTGCTTCTTCCCTGTGCGAAAATGAAAAGCAGGTTCAGACCGGTTATTTTTTCTTTTTTGCTGCTGCAGCCTTTCTCGGGGCAGATTTAGCAGCGGCTTTCTTCTTAGGAACTGCTTTCTTTTTTTGCGGCTTTTTTACAGTACTCTTTGCGGCTGCTGTCTTTTTCGGAGTTGTCTTTCGGGCCGCCGCAATAGCCTGCATCTCATCCTTCAAGAAAAGATCTGTGGACAGGTAGCGTTCCCCGAATGAAGGCAGGATGACCACGATCTGTTTGCCCTTGTTTTCCGGCCGCGACGACACCTGCATGGCGGCCCAGACCGCGGCGCCGGATGAGATCCCGCAGAGAATGCCTTCAAGTTTGGCAACCTGCCGGGCCGTCGCAAAGGCATCTTCATTACTGACCGTG
>JAWVYE010000334.1:0-2920 GCA_033722905.1 Desulfobulbales bacterium | reverse complement strand
GTACCTTGACACCGTCGGGTATGATGCCCAGTCGCCCCCCATGGGAATACGCAACTGGCTCACGGAGCTGCAGCACCTTTTTCCAGAACTTCGTTACGGGTACTTCAACCCGGCTTTGCAATAAACCCTGTTGAGATGTCTTTTGCGGGGATAACCCGATGGTTTTCTTATGCAACCTTTTTCATTCTACAGTAGAGGCAAAATCCCTGCCGCGGAAATTTTTTCCCTGAACCTGATAATATTTGCCAAAACCGCGCAATTATATTGACCTTTCAGGATATTTTGCTTATGATTTGAGGGGAATCATTCCCAGGTAATAAGGATATTTTCTGGAGTTATGTTATGAATGAATTTGATAGTAATATGAGATTGACCAGCCAGCGCCAGGTTATTCTTGAGGAGCTTAAAAAGGTCAAATCCCACCCCACTGCCAACGAAATCTATGATATGGTGCGTAAAAGACTGCCCAGAATAGGGTTGGGAACTGTTTACCGCAACCTGGACCTTCTGGCTGAGAAGGGCATTATAAACAAGCTTGAAGTTGGTGGTGAACAGAAGCGCTTTGATGGAGACACTTCTCCGCATTATCATATTCGCTGCGTGAAGTGCAATCGGGTTGAAGATATTTTTATTGAAAGGCACAAGAAACTCGAAGACAGTGCCGCCTCATGCTGTAATTACAAGATACTGGACCACCATGTGCAATTTTCCGGTATTTGCGGCACATGTCTGCCCGAGACATAATTTTTCTACCTGAAGCTGATCTTAGCGAACCTCCGTTTCCCTACCTTTATCAATACGTCCCCGGCCGGTTGCACCGTATAATCCGTATCCAGCACTTTCTCGTTATCAATCGAGACAGCCTGCTGTTTGATTAGGCGGCGGGCCTCAGAAGTAGATGCGGTCAAACCGGCTTCGACAAGGATCTTCGGCAGCCAGGTTTCGCCACTTTCTTTATCAAGAACCAGTTCCGGAATATTTTCAGGCAGGCCGTGATGCTTAAAGACCTTTTCAAAGGATTCTGCAGCCAGCGCACCTTCTTCTGCACCATAAAACCTTGCGGTTAATTCATAAGCCAGCTTTTTCTTCACTTCTTTCGGGTGGATTCTGCCTGCATCCATATCCCGGGCCAGATTCTCAATTTCAGCAGTGGACAGGTCACTCAGCAATTCATAATAGCGGAACATGAGCGTATCTGAGATTGACATTACCTTGCCGTAAATATCATCACTTGACTCTGTAATGCCAATATAGTTCCCCAGGGATTTACTCATCTTATTCACCCCGTCCAGGCCTTCAAGCAGGGGCATTGTTATCACCACCTGCGGCTCCTGGTTCCAGGTGCGCTGCAGATCTCTGCCCATGAGAAGGTTGAACAGCTGGTCGGTGCCTCCCAACTCGACATCGGCCTCAAGAGCAACGGAATCGTAGCCTTGAATCAACGGGTATAAAAATTCATGGATACTGATAGGTTTTTCATTATCGAACCTTACCCTGAAGTCTTCACGCTCCAGCATGCGGGCGACAGTGAGCTGCGAGGCAAGCTTTATCATGTCATACGATGTGAGCTTGCCAAGCCAGGTGCTGTTGAATACCACCTCTGTTTTCCGGGGATCAAGAATCTTGAAGATCTGCTCTTTGTATGTCTCGGCATTTCTCTTGACATCATCAAGGGTCAACGGCTTTCTGGTCTCTGACTTGCCTGTGGGATCACCGATCATGCCTGTGAAATCACCGATCAAAAAGCAGATTTTATGACCGAGGTCCTGAAAATGCTTCATTTTCTGGATCAGCACCGTATGGCCGATATGGAGGTCCGGCGCCGTTGGATCAAAACCGGCTTTGATCTTCAACGGTACATTGCTTTCACTGGACTTTTTCAGTTTGCGCACCAGGTCCTCACGGGAAATCACATCAACGGTGCCTCGTTCAATCAGGGATATCTGTTCATCAATGGTATAATTCATGGCGTTGTATCAATGCAAAATTCTTTATTGGTGATGACAACTTTACTTGGCGTATTCTACAGCCCTTGTCTCTCGAATAACCGTGACCCGTATCTGGCCGGGATAGGTCAACTCTTTCTCTATGTTCTTGGCGATATCCCTGCTCATCAGCGTTGCATCGGCATCAGAGACATCGCCGCTGTCAACAATGATGCGTAAATCTCTGCCTGCCTGAATGGCATAGGATTTTTCCACGCCTTCAAACGAATTGGCAATTCTCTCCAGGTCCTCAAGGCGTTTGACATAGGTCTCAAGCATTTCTTTGCGGGCCCCTGGTCGAGCCCCTGATAGTGAATCGGCAGACTGGACAAGAACATCAAGAACACTTTCAGGCGCCACATCTTCATGATGCGCGGCGATGGCATGGATCACCTCCATTGGCTCATTGTATTTCTTGGCCAGGTCACTGCCTATTATTGCATGCGAGCCTTCAACTTCATGGTCAACTGACTTCCCTATATCATGCAGCAGGCCGGCCCTTCTTGCCTGTTTGGCATCAATGCCAAGCTCATCGGCCATGATACCGCAGAGAAAGGCAACTTCAACAGAATGCTGCAGCATATTCTGGCCATAACTGGTTCTGTATTTCAAAGACCCGAGGAGCCTGATCAGGTCTACATGGAGACCGTGGACCCCGACGTCAAAAGTCACCTGTTCCCCGGCCTCACGCATGGTTACCTCCAGGTCCTTGGTCACCTTTTCAACTATCTCCTCAATCCGGGCCGGGTGTATCCTGCCGTCAACAATCAACTGTTCAAGGGAGAGCCGGGCCACTTCCCGCCGCACAGGGTTGAATCCGGAAAGGATAACCGCTTCCGGCGTGTCATCAATGATAATATCTATACCCGTAGCAGCCTCGAGGGCCCGGATATTCCTGCCCTCACGCCCTATAATCCTCCCTTTCATCTCCTCGC
>JAWVYE010000333.1:0-2923 GCA_033722905.1 Desulfobulbales bacterium | reverse complement strand
TGTATTCGTCGATCACCGCCTGGTTCGCAACAATCCGTACATGGGCATTTTGGACGATCGAACCGCCGGTCCGTGGCAGGATAAAAACGGATTGTACTGCCTGAACGCAACTCACAGGTTATCAGTCTTTAGGACACCAGTATCCTTCATAGTACATGTCGTAACTGCAGCCCCAGTATTCTGCACCGCTGGTTACGCCGAAGGAGTTATCCTCAACATGAATTCTCGGCACAAAGCGCCAGTTTTCATCGTATGACCTGCTGGTCTGGCCCGTTTTTGCACCACAGCCAACGAGGATCACAGCAAGTATACTTACTGTCGCAAAGACCTTTCCTGTTCTGGTGACGATTTCTTTCATTTCATCTCCTCCTTCTTACAGCCAAAATGAAAATATATTTATATTTCCTTATTATATAAGGTAGGTATGTGCTTTCTAAAGTCAAGATTCAAAAATTCAGCGCAGGAACAGCAATGCATTCTCCATATGCATCAAGGCTGCTTGTGAAATTTTCTTGTTATATATTTTTATTTAGGACAGTATAAAAAGTATAGTCGGCAAATAAATGTGAAGCGCCGCCGAGCGCCTATCCGCAATCTGTATTTTGCAACTGTGAAACTTCAATGGCCAACAGACTGGCAAAAGAAAAAAGCCCCTACCTTCTCCAGCATGCCGAAAATCCGGTAGACTGGTATCCCTGGTCTGATGAGGCTTTTACCAGGGCGCTAAAAGAAGACAAGCCGGTTTTTTTATCCATCGGCTATTCCACCTGTCACTGGTGCCATGTCATGGAGAAGGAATCCTTTGAAGATGATGAGGTGGCCCGAAAACTCAACGAATCATTTGTCTGCATTAAGGTTGACCGTGAGGAGCGTCCTGACATTGACAGCATTTACATGACGGTCTGCTCCATGATGACCGGCAGCGGCGGCTGGCCCCTGACTATAATCATGACGCCCGGCAAAAAACCTTTTTTTGCCGGTACTTATTTTGCCAAGCACTCACAATACGGGCGCATCGGCATGCTGGATTTGATCCCCCGCATTATTGACATATGGCAGAACAGGCGTGATGAGGTTTTGCAGTCAACTGACAGTATATTTGAAATTCTGCAACAGCAAAACAAATCAACTCCCGGCAGCAACCTCGACCAGGAGGTAATGCACAAAGCCTTCAAAGAGCTCTCCGGACGGTTCGACAACGACCACGGTGGCTTCAGCACTGCTCCCAAGTTCCCGACCCCCCATATCATCTCTTTCCTGTTACGATATTGGGCCGTGACGGATAGCAATCAGGCCCTTGCCATGGTGGAGCATACTCTCTTAGCCATGAGGCTGGGCGGCATATTCGATCATCTCGGGTATGGTTTTCACAGATACTCCACAGATGCTGAATGGCTGCTGCCCCATTTTGAAAAGATGCTTTATGACCAGGCATTGCTGGCAACTGCTTATCTGGAAGCTTATCAGGTTACAGGTAACTCTTTATATAAGCAGACTGCTGATGAAATCTTCACCTATGTGCTGCGAGACATGACAGCACCTGAAGGCGGTTTCTATTCAGCCGAAGATGCAGACAGTGAAGGTATTGAGGGTAAATTTTATGTCTGGACCATGGCTGATATTCACCGTGCCCTGTCCCCCGAAGAAGCAGATTTTATTAGTGCTTTATACAATCTCAGCCATGAAGGCAATTTTCATGATGAAGCGTCCGGGGCTCTGACCGGAGCGAATATTTTGCACCTGGCAAAACCTCTTGTAGAAACTGACGCCATGAAGGACTCAGGAGATTTTTTGCAAAACCATGAGAAAATAAGAGAATCTCTCTTTTTATTCAGAGAAAAAAGGATCAGGCCCCATAAGGATGACAAGGTTCTTACGGACTGGAATGGTTTGATGATAGGGGCATTGGCAATGGGCGCCAGGATCCTTGACAACCAGAAATATCTGGAGGCGGCAAAGCATGGTGCTGATTTTATCCTGACAGGCATGCTCAATAATGAAAAACTCAGACACCGTTATCGGGAAGGTGAATACGCAATCGATGGAATGCTTGACGATTATGCCTATGTTGTCTGGGGCCTGCTTGAATTATATGCGGCTGATTTTGATCACGGAATCCTGGAAAAGGCAATCCTGTTGAACAATCGTATGCTGGACCTCTTCTGGGATGATGGCGGGGGGGGATTTTTTCTGACCCCGGCAGATGGAGAATCACTTATCATCAGACCCAAAGAAATTTATGACGGGGCCCTGCCTTCCGGTAATTCAATCGCTCTGCACAATCTATTGCGCTTGGAGCGGTTAACAGCAGACCCTGAGCTCGGCAGGATGGCAAAGCAACTGGTTCAGGCTTTTGCCAATGCAGTCCAGGAAGTACCCAGCGGCTATACACAGTTCCTCTCAAGTTTGTATTTTGCTCTAAAGCCGACTACAGAGGTTATAATCGTCGGTGATCCCGGCAGAACAGATACCCGGGAAATGCTTGCAATCATGAAAAAGAAATTCTCCCCCCAGATAGTTACCCTGCTCAAAAACCCTGCCGGCGACTCTGGAAAACTTGCCCGATTAGCTCCTTTTACCGGCGACTACACTGCAATCGACAACAAGGCAACAGCATACGTCTGCCACAACTACCGTTGCGAAGCACCCACCACCGAACCATTGCAGCTGCAGGATAATATACGGAACAAATAGCCTTGCTTGCAGGATAAATTTAATTGCTAACAGCTTTATTTTGTTTAGTATGGAACACATGGCTGCCACAACACCTGCAATAAGTCCCAAAAACAGTAATTTAACTGCTATCCTGATTTGCATGCTGCTTGTAGTTTTAACTCTTGGAGTTTACTGGCAGTCCCTTTCTTTTGATTTTATCGAGCTGGACGATGCAAAATACGTAAGTGAAAATTATAACATCCAGTCC
>JAWVYE010000332.1:0-2931 GCA_033722905.1 Desulfobulbales bacterium | reverse complement strand
TAATACTGGAAAAATTTTATACGGTTACACCCAAGTATGAGTTGGGAGCAGTATTGGCGGCACCGGATAACAGCAATATTTCCGCAGTGCTGGCAATTGGCGATGAGGCCCTGATCCTGAAACAGCATAAGGTCTACCCCCATGAGATTGACCTTGGTAAAATATGGTTTGATAGGACGTTATTGCCGTTTGTCTTTGCGGTATGGGCGGTGCGGAGAAATTTCTGCCGCAGCCACCCGGAGATTGTCAGGGAAATCCACAGGGAACTGCTGCGCTGCAGACAAGAGGGTGGGCATGATTTGAAAAGTATCAGTGAACGTGTCGGGCCGAGGGTTTCAATGACTGCTGCCGCCTGTTATAAATATCTGCGAGGCATAGAGTATGATTTCAGCCGGCCCAAAAAGCTTGGACTTGCACGCTTTATCGAATATTTGATTGAGAGAGGCGAGGGTGAAAAGGAAGCCCTGCCGTTGAAAATATTTTCATAATGCTTTTTTTTTGTACAGGCAAAACTTTTTTTCAGCAGCGGGTGCCATCCTGGAAACTGTGCGGGTAAGCGCCGTTTTTCAGGCTGAGAATTTTTAATTATTGCAAGGGGTGATTGTGGCAGTTGAATCAGTGCATTCTGCAGAGGAAAAAAAACAGTTTGTCCGGGATAAATTTGCGGCCATAAGTAACAAGTATGACTTTCTCAATTCCCTGCTGAGTTTGAAAGTTGACAGTTACTGGCGCTGGGCTACGACCCGTGAACTGAAAGAATTTCCGGAGGGTGCGGTTTTGGACCTCTGTGCCGGAACGCTCCCCCTTTCACGTGAATTGGTCCGCCAGGCTGCAAAACGAACCGTGGTGGCGGTGGATTTCTGTGAAGATATGCTGCGCAGCGGTTTGAAGAATTTGCCGGCCGGTGAGCGCAATAAAAGAATTGGTGCGGTTTGCGGAGATGGTGAGGAGATTCCGACAGCCGGTGAGCAGTTCTGGGGGGTTACCGTTGCTTTCGGGGTCAGAAATCTTTCCAATACGGCAAAAGGACTCAGTGAAATGTACCGGGTGTTAAAGCCGGGAGGCAAACTCCTTATTCTTGAATTTTCCAGACCTGAAAATGCATTTTTTAAACCGTTTTATAATTTTTACCTGCACAAGGTCCTGCCAAGGGTGGCGGGACTGGTATCAGGTGACAAGGAGGCATACGAATATCTTGCCAGTTCCATTGCTGCATTTTATGAACCTGAAGAGTTGATGTCCATGATCAAAGAAGCCGGGTTTACGAAACAATATTACAAATCCTTGACCATGGGTATTGTAACCGTATATATAGGTATAAAATGAGGAAAAAAATTATTCTGGCCATAACCGGCGCCAGCGGTAGTCTCTATGCTGTCCGGTTTCTGAATATTTTGCAACAGGCCGATGCTGAGGTTCATGCCATTATTTCCAAAGCCGGACGCCTTGTCCTGCAGCATGAACTAGGCTTGACGCCTGATGACCTGCAGGAGTATGTCTCCCAGTGGCACGCAGCAGATAACTTTGCCGCCCCGATGTCCAGTGGATCAAGCAACTTTGACGCCATGGTTGTCCTGCCTTGCACCATGGGATCACTGGGGGCAATTGCCAATGGAATTTCGAGAAATCTTATCCACCGGTCCGCAGATGTAATGCTTAAGGAAAAAAAGCCCCTTCTCCTTGCCGTCCGGGAGACGCCGCTGAACCGCATTCACCTTGAGAATATGTTAAAGGTGCACGATGCAGGTGCTACCCTCTGTCCTCCCATGCCGTCCTTTTATCATTATCCTGAAAATCTTGAAGATATGGCGACTTTTTTTGCAGGTCGCCTGGCACAGCTTCTGGGAATTGAGGTTGCGGGCCTGAAACGCTGGCAGGGCTTAGAGTAAATCAGCCGACAGGATATAATGCTGAAAAAGATTGCCATTCTCCTTGAAATGATAAAGTTTGAGCACACGGTGTTTGCTCTGCCCTTTGCTTTAATGGGAGCTTTCCTGTCTGCTCGTGGAGTGCCTGAGTTGGCAACTTTTGCCTGGATTGTTCTGGCAATGGCTGGTGCCAGGACTTCCGCCATGGGATTTAACCGTATTGTTGACCGTGAATTTGACAGGCTCAATCCCAGAACAGCTGCCAGGGCTTTGCCGGCCCAGGCTGTCAAAGTCTCTGAAGCGTGGATAATGGTGATTCTGGCTTCAGGCCTTTTTTTTTATGCCTGTTACAACCTCAACCGGCTGACACTTATCCTGTCGCCGTTTGCCCTCGGATTGACCCTGTTCTATTCACTTACAAAGCGCTTTACCTGGCTCTGCCATTTAGTTCTGGGTTTGGCTCTTGCTTTCTCACCGCTGGGGGGCTGGGTAGCAGTCTCAGGTTCCCTGCTCGACTATCCCTTTGTCCTCTCACTGGGAGTTCTCTTCTGGGTTGCGGGATTTGATACGGTATATGCCTGCCTGGATGCTGATTTTGATGCCAGGATGGGCCTGTTTTCCCTGCCTTCACGATTTGGCCGCCGGAATGCCTTCAGGCTGGCAGTCATATTCCATATTATTGCCTTTATCCTCTTTACCCTGACAGGGGTTGTCACCGGCATGAATTTTTTTTATTACCTAGGCATTGTCATCACCGGAGCCGCACTTTTCTATCAGCATATAGTTGTCAACCCCCGTGATCTATCCAGAATACAGCTTTCGTTTTTCACCATGAACGGCTTAATAAGCCTTACCCTGTTTGTTGCAACCTGGCTGTCCCTGGTAATATGAAGACAATGGAAAGACCTGCGGCAGCTAAAAAGGGAAGCGGCTGGAAAACAGCCCTGAGATTTGTAATCAGTTTCGGTTTGATGGGCATTATTCTTTACCTGTTCAGGGAGGAACTTCCCACCGTCTGGAACCATTTGAAAAAGGTGCAGCCACTATATTTTTTTATGGCTGT
>JAWVYE010000331.1:0-2945 GCA_033722905.1 Desulfobulbales bacterium | reverse complement strand
TCTCCGCCGGACCAGTAGAGGTTTAGCCGCATCGCGGGACTCCAGTCAGTAAAATCACCGTCTATGGTTATGGTGCTTTGCAGCACATCAACCACCTCTGTATAGGCATCACCGTAGGCTGAATACAAAAAATTGTTGTCAGAGTAGAATACTATGGTCTCAGAGACACTGTTTGCCGTATCCTCATGGTGCCAGCGCCCGGTAATATCATTGCTTTCGCCACTGTTCCTGGTCCATGTTTGCCATCCGTCGCCGGTTGAAAGTAACATTTCAGTTGGGGAAACTGATTGCACTGAAGTAGAGATGCTGTCGCCCGGTTTAGGTCCTTTTTTGGCAAAGTTTGAAAAAGTAAAATCCAGGGTGATATTTCCTGTTGCCGCTGCATAGGTATATTCTCCCCAGGCGGAATAATGTGGTCCGGAGTCCGGCCCGGGCAGGATGGCAGGCTTCAGACCTGCCACAACCTGCAAAGCGTAAACTGCCTCATGCAGGTCCAGTTTACTGTCCGCATTAATATCTCCCAGGATTTCCCCGGAACAGGCATTGTGTGCACTGAATGATAGAATTATACCATTCAGAAAAACGGTAAAAAGCAACCAACTGACTTTCTTCATCCCTCCCCCCTTGTCCTGCTTTTATAAAAATCTTGCATAGCCGGCAGTTACAACATTTACTGAAAGGCAGCGCGTAAATTTCATTACCCCTTCAGGAATTCTTTCCGTCTGACTATTATTCCACTGTATTTTCAGCAGTGTTAAAATTTCATTAAACAAACCAGCTCAATTAAAACATGGAATAATTACAGATGGATTACAGATTCGTATTTTTTTGGGAGGTGATTTTTCAAACAGACTATTTGCCAAGCCACCTGGCAATATATTTCTTTACGTCAAACTTTCTGGCACATCCTGCATAAGACATGTATCTCACCTTGCCGAAGACCGGCCGTTGCTGCCATGCCCTGTCATGAACTCCGCCTATACTCCAGGCAATACCCGCATAGCCGTTCGCATCGCGCCCATCGAGCTCGTACCTGTCATTCAGATAAATTGCCGCAGCCATAGCCTCTTCAGGATTTGCCGACCATTCCAGGATTTTCTTGGCCCAGTACATCCGCAGATAGCCGTGCATCTTGCCCCTTGCCTCCATCTGGTGTTGGGCGGCATTCCATAAGTC
Organism: Desulfobulbales bacterium; assembly: GCA_033722905.1. Classification (GTDB taxonomy): domain Bacteria; phylum Desulfobacterota; class Desulfobulbia; order Desulfobulbales; family BM004; genus BM004. Next base: position 1,769 of record JAWVYE010000331.1, on the reverse strand, counting down.
ATCATGGGTCTTGCCATGCTCAAACTGCGCAAGCGAATAGGAATACTCTCGCTTATCCGACCGGTGCTCGTCAAGACTTTTTCTTGCCCATTCCGGGAATCCCTCAAAACGGTCGTAGTTCTCATTGTAGTAGCAGAAGTTATCCGCCAGTTCCCTCCTGACGATAAGTTCCTCCAGGAATGCACCCTTGACTTCAGCGGGCACTTTTGCCTTGTTCACCAGCAATGCCGCCCTTTGCGGCGCGACATGCCCGAAATGCAGATATGGTGAGAGATCTGACTGGCCCTCAAGGTTCGGGTCATTGCGCTGCTGGTCATAGGTCTGCAACCTGTTTTTAATAAACTTTTTTGTCGCATCCCCGGCTGCCCTCTCCCCCGGTTTCAGCCAATCCACCTCTTTAACGGAATGGTCTCCTACATATTTGACCAGTTTCTGCCAGTTCACCGGAGATGCCTTTAACCTGTCATTTTTAAAGGGATGCCGAGCAATCACAGGAAAGTTCTTCAGGAAGTCAGGCATCATTTTCTCTATTTTGGGCCTGATCGTATAAGCGCCGTATTCCTGTTTATCTGAAACATGCCAGCAGGGGATAATATTGTGACCGTCCACCACCAAAAAGGAGCCACTGCTCTTTGCCGCCACATCTTTTTGCCAGCCGCGCTTGATCCGCAGCGGGTCAAAATCTGTAACCACAAAGGCTCCCTTTATCTTCTGCAGATATCGCGGCAGGGTTACAGCCGGATTTCCCTGCAGCAGCACAAAGGGAATCTGCAGCTTCTGCAGCTTTTGTTCGACCTCCTGCAACCCTTTGAGCATAAAGCCGTAGTGTCTGATATTGGCCCCGGGGTAGTCCGGCACCAGGCAGAACACCACAACCAGGGCCCTTTTATTTGCAAGGGCAATATTCTGGGCCTGCAGAAGGGCCCAGTTGTCATGAACCCTGTGTTCACGGGTCATCCAGTAGATTACCGGCCCGCCTGAGTCATCCCCTTGCCTGAGCTGATGAACTCTTTGCGGGGCAATTTTATGTTTCGCTGTCACGTTCCACCTCCATGGTTCCTCTGTTATGTCATTTAGACCAGGGGCACAATTTCCGGATGCACTTCACTGCCGCTTCACAATTTTTTTTCTGACCGCAAAAGGTTTAACGTTCAATTTTTTTTACCATCACCAGAAGAATTTCCCCGACCCGGAATCCGAATTTGTACATTATTGACTCATTTATCAGAATACTACCTGTTGTCTGATACATGCGGTCGTCAATGGTGACATCAATACTTTTGTCACCATAGGGAATCCGCAGGACGTATTTGAGGAACATGCTGTTACCGGAGACCTGACCATGCGCCTTGCCAACCACGTCGGCAGCAGTGCCGGTATAAGTGCCATCTGAATTTTTCCTGAACGTCCAGACCCGCCTCGACTTCTCGCCGTCGCTGAAAATAAAATCCTCTGCAAGGGTGCCGGTACCGTTTTTCCACGAGCCGGTGATTTCAGCATTGAAATAGCTCGTCACCCTGCCGCTCCGGTTCTTAATCACACCATGGGCGGTAATCGGGCCGTTAAAAAAGTTCTCCGGCTTCATTATCGGCTGCATTGCAGAATAATCACTGACCTTTACACTGGAGCAACCGCCTGATAGCAGAAGAAAAACCACTAATAAAAATAATTCGCTAAAATGCCAGATATGTTTCATCTTAATTCTCCTTAAAAAATATGTGGATAAAGCAGGAGCAATTCATCTTTTGCATGATTTTTTATCAGCAACT
>JAWVYE010000330.1:0-2961 GCA_033722905.1 Desulfobulbales bacterium | reverse complement strand
GCCTTTTCAGGCGGCGGAAAAAAAGTCCGGCCCAGCATTCACACCGGTTTGTTAAAATCAGCAACAGGAAGTCCTGCTCTAATTACGGCTGCAAAAGCAATTTCCAGAAGATTGCCAAATCGGCTCGCTATCCTCTATCAGTAATCATTCCTAACATGTTTTTCTGTTGACAAATTGCCATCGGTTTAATAGTTAAAAATTCATATGCTTATGCATAGGGCGGACGAGCGACATTTTATTCCCATACACCTCTGGAAAGGATGAATTCCGATGCGAGAGGTTTTCCTGAAATTGCCATGGTATGGCCTTCAATGGGTGGGCTGTTTCCCATTGAAGGCCTGTGTTTTTTTTCTGGGTTCAAAGCAAACTTTGACTGTAAGGGAGGGAGCGATGAAAAAAATAATTGGACTGGCAGTATTAATTTCAGCCGTTTTTATGCTGGCAGGGGTGTCTTTTGCAAATGGTATGGTTGATGCGGATGCTGACGGCGTCATGGATGATTACGACCTGTGCCCGGAAAGCATTGCAGATGTTCACATGTGTGAAGATGGTATGATTTTCAACATTGAGTCCCCAAAGCCCAACCGTTATCTGACAACCCAGTACTGTGAAGACCCATTTTTATGGGCTGTGGTTATTCCGAAAGGCAGAGCCAACGGCTGGTTTAATCAGATAGGTGTGCCGACAATGGCGGAGACCTTTGGGTGTTCCTGTTTGCAGATTGTCGATATTATGATGTATGAAACCGGCGAGGACCTGGACGGACACATCAAGCACGGCTGCAGTAAAAGCCTTATTGAAGATTTCATTTACAAGATGGCATGCAGAATGCAATGTGATGCCGGTTTGGAAGCAGCATTAGAGGAATGTTCCTGGGCTGCTGATGCATGCCATACAGCCTGTTGTGAACCGTTGAATCAATGCCTGGAGGGATGCGCGGGCGATGCTGATTGTCAACTGGCGTGTTTTGAGAACCTTGATGATGAGCATCAACTTTGCCATGAGCAGTGCTTTCAGGAATGTGAAGAAAATGCCTTGCAGGCGTATAGGGTGTGCCTTGACAGTTGTTTATGAAAGGTTCTGAAGGCAGGTGCGGAATGGAAAACCCTGTGTCAGGGGTGTTTGAATAAGAGGCGTGGATGTTGTACTCAGTAGGTGATAGTTAAGAGTTGCACCACGAGAGGTTTGTATTAACTCTGTTCAGTTCCGTCTTGCCCCATCAGTAGCACACTCCAGTAGAAAGCCAGCCGGGAGGAGGCTTTGGTCTCCTCCCGGCTTTTTTGCTTTACACCATCAGGCATCTTGCAGATGGTGAATGTGAACTGAAAATCACAGGCACTGCAAGGCGATATATCTGCACAGCAATTGCCGATTACAGAGTCAATAATGTGATAAGAAATATTTACTTTTGCTTAAAGATAATATCTAGTATTCTTAACTGAGACAGCGCAAGAGCGGGCCTAACCAATAAAAGACAAAGGCAGGTTAACTGATGAACAAAGGGTATGGAAACAGGGGGCAAAATAATACTCAGAACAGCTTTTTTGTCTGGAAGTGCCATATTTGTAAATATGAGATCATTATATCGCTTCGCGAGGGGTGTATTTGTAACAATTGCAAACAGCCTACCTGCAACACCCATTTATCAACTCACCAGATTAAAGAAAAAGTTTTATGCATTTGTTCAAAGTGCGTCGCAAAATCAACCGCTATGTAATTTGATTCAAATATCCTGCAACTTATTATCAGTATTTCCTAACACATTGTGGTACTTAATATAATGCAGCCCCAATTCTTATATTTATTTATATCTCTTTACACAAATGATTTGTTCCCATTAGGCTGCCATAGCCATTGGATATGTTAACTTTAGCATACAAATTGTATTGAGAAATTTTCCAAAACGCGGGACAGCATCAAATAAGAGGCTGGTAATAGAAGCAAATAGGCTTTATTTTTCCTGGTTCTTCAGCGTCTCTAAAGCTTCATTATTTTCAGGATAAAAATCCCCACCTCATAGAGAAGGTAAAGCGGGCCGCCCATGAGCAGCATGTTGACCACATCAGGCGTAGGGGTCAGGAGAGCTGCCATGATACTGATGACCAGCACTGCATAGCGCCGGTTTCGCTCATAACCCCGGCGCGATACAAGCCCCACCTTGGCGGTGAATACCATGAAAATGGGGAGTTCAAAGATTACCCCGAACGCCAGGATGAAAATTGAAACAAAATTTACAAATTTGTTGATGGAGATAACCGGTTTGAGCAGGTCCGACTGGAAGCCGAGAAGGAACTTGACCCCGTAGGTCAGGGTTATGGTATAGCAGAACCCTGCACCGATATAAAACAGAACTGTTGTAAAGAGTATAAACCAGGCCAGGGTTTTTTCCGAAAGCTGGAAGGGCTTGCCCAGGGCCATCCAGAGGCAGTACATGATGCCGGGCATCAGGACGAACAGCGTTACGAAAAATGACAGTTTGACATGGGCCAGAAATGGTTCGGCCACTGTAAAAAACGCGAGTTTCTGGTCCAGGTGGCCCTGCAGAACCTGAAGAACCAGGGGGGAAATAAAATAGAGCCCGGCAGTGCCGATAATAATGGCCAGCCCCAGCAGCCGGATTGATTTTCTCAGTTCCGATAAAAATATGATGAGGTTGTTGTTTACTTCCACAGGTTCTGGTGTAACATCAATGCGTAATTAAAAATGGAATTATTGTAATTAACTGTAGTTATACTCCAAACAGGATCGTTATTCACAGTCAATTTTTCATTTCCTGTCTGCAGGGTCCAAATGGTGCAGAAATTAATAAAAACAGTGCGGATTTTCACCGGCAGCAGGAAATATCGGGTGTGGCCAGACAAAATAAACGGTAAATTCAATAAGGAATTGACAGCAGGATGCTGTTTCACTAATAGTATTTGCCTGGACGATGATCAATTTGCACATAATACCAAATGATAT
>JAWVYE010000329.1:0-2966 GCA_033722905.1 Desulfobulbales bacterium | reverse complement strand
GCAGGTCATATTTTCCCGGCGAAAAAAGGATACTTACTGCAAAAAAATTGCTTATCGCCACCCTTTTATAACCAGGAACGAGTGCAGCGGCTTGAGGTCGGAGCTGATTTCCGCATGGTTGTCAAGCTCTGTAAGGTATTCGATATTCTTGAAGCCCGTCCTGGCAAAATTATCCACCCAGAGTTCCCTGGTCAGAAAGCCATGGTAGGGACGGGTTTCCGGATCAAGCTCAACATCATAGTAGTTTTCCAGCAGGTTGAAAATGAACTCGTGATGCATGGGCCTGCTGGCAGAGGGACGCGTTGTTTCAGCCAGGACCAGCATCCCGTCTTTGTTAAGGTGGCGGTAAAGTTCCTGGAGGGAAAAGGTCAGGTTCCGGGCCACGTGCAGCACATTGACGCCGAAGATTATGTCAAAGGATTCATGTGCAAATCCCTGGTCAGCAAACGGTTTGTTGATATCGAGAAGCTTTTGCTCAAAGGGTGGCGGGTCCCCGAGCTGTTTTTTTATGTTCAGCCTGCCTTTTTCAAGTAATGGGGCTACCACATCCGTTAAAACGATTGCCTGCAGCGAATCAAGGAGGTTGTTATCCCGCAGCAGTTGAAAAGTCATGGCTGAGGCGCCGGCAGTCCCGCTGCCGACTTCCAGCATACTGGCTCCGCCTGTTTGTGAAAACCACTTTGTAATCCCGTATGCTACGCCGTGATTGACGACAGCATAGCCGTAAAAATCGTTGTTAAAGTAAGAATTCCAGAGAGTAACCAGGGAATCATCCGCGAACAGCATATTGCCGCCCGTGACCCGGCCTTTGAGAAAATTCGTCATAGACGCTTCAATGGCCTTGATTATATTGATGAAAATATCGGCAGAGGGTATGAACTCCAGGAGCCGCCGGACATTTTCTTCCCTGTTGACAGCAGGGGTGGCATGACTGAGTTTATAGGCACCGTTTTTACGCTGCGCATACCCGAAATACCCTGTATAATCGAGAGCCCATTTCAGAAAGGGCTTTGATTGCGGATCAAAGCTGAACCTGGCGGTTATATCATCGACAGTACGATAATCCTGCCGGACATATTCGCTGATATCATTTGTTTGCAGAATGGCCAGCAAAGTGTTCAGGACAAATGTTTCAACTTCCTGATACCCTCTGTAATAATCAGCACTGAACAAGGCCTTGACAAAGGTCTTGTCGAGACTATCCATGCCCGGCTCCGTTTGCTTTGAGCATGGCTTGTACATAGAGGTCCGGAAGCTCACCGAGGGCATAATTGCCGTGGCTGTCAACATTTACCCATCCCAGGGTGTGGTCGCCAAAAGCAATTTTTTCCTGTGTCCCGGCCGGGTCAATCTTATGGTATTCAAAATATAATTCGAGGCCGCAAGCATGTAATTTTTTTAAATACATGGTTGTGCGAATGCGGTCAAAGGGCATTGCTTCACGCAGATGCTTCACGGAACTGTGCAGGCACAGGAGCTGCCCGTTGCCGTTCATCTTTCTGTAGTTTTCAGGCGATATGTCAAAGAAATAACGGTCCCGAACATGACCCTGCCATATAAAATAGTTTGAAAAATAGATGTTCTGGGCCAGATTGGAGTTTTCCATTGAGGTATCGAAGGATTTGGCCAACAGGCTGGCCGTGCCGTTCATTCCCGCCTTGGTCGCAAGTATAAGTTTGCCGAGAGAAGCAGGATTGGCGTTTCCAGCCAGGGTATTTGGATGGCCGGATACAGGAGAATCTGTTTGCGGGGCAAACCCTTTTTCTTCGAGATAATTCTGAAAAAACCCGGGGCAGGGAACAGGTTCGACAATACCGTGGCCTACAACCTTGACCCAAGTTGCCTGCTGCTCACCAAAAGCAACGGTTTTTTTGTTTCCGTCGGGGAGGTGCTTTGACCACTCGCATTTCAAGACCAGAGAGGAATTTTTGTTGCCGAAAATTTTATCAACCCATAACCGTGCTGCAAGATTTTCATGGTTTCTCAGTTCGCCAACCACATCCACCTTGCTGTGGTTTGTTACCATGAAATGCCCGTTAAAGAATTCATCGGCAATATATTTACCGATGGGCTTTAATGACATCTCGCGTACTTTTCCGAGCCAGTGAAGATAATTTGCGAAGTAAACACCTCCGCCTGTGGTGGCGTTATCACGCAGGCTGATCGGCAGCTGCGTGGTAAAGACCTTCCGCTTCAGGAGGTCATCATGAATAAAGCTTCCCCAATGAAAATCTTCCTGCTGCCGGACCCTCTTTTTCGGGAGGCTTTCAAGTTTTACCGGTTTCTTTTCCGCTCTTGCCGTAAACGCCAGAATACGTTCCCTGCCTCTGAGCAACTTTACAGCAAAGGTCAGGATGGAAATGTCACCTGCTTTAAAAATGATAGCGTCTTCAACCTTGTCGAAGCTTTCGATAGTATTCCCCTGCAGATCTGTCGCTTTGCGGAGGGCCTCAAGGGCACACCAGATACGCGTTCCTGCATGATCCGCTGACCTGTCGATGGCGGCACATTTCTCTAAAAGCTGCTGCCTGCCGTTGCCAAGGAGATTGAGCCATTCTTCCTTATCCTGATGGACAACTGTTTCCAGATCGCAGCCGTGATCTTGCCAGCCGATTGAACAGATGCACAACCGCTCGTCATGGGAGCAGGAAATCCCCGCATCATCTGTTTCATTGAACCTGGGCCTCCCTTTATCTGTCCATGTAACAGAAACGTTTTCCGGCAGCCCGGGGTCACTTTTTTTAAATTTGGCATACGCCGTTGCAAAGAGAATTTTTTCAATGTTGTGCCGCTGCGATTTGTTTAATTCATGAAATCCGGTCTGGTGTTTTAATGCCGCAACAGGAACCGTAACATTGATCTTTTGGCAATAACGGTGCAGCATTTCGTTAATCCGCTTTTCGTCCCAGTGATCTGGGTTGAGGATATCGTGGGCCAGAGGTGCATTTTTCTTGTGCTCTACGATC
>JAWVYE010000328.1:0-2968 GCA_033722905.1 Desulfobulbales bacterium | reverse complement strand
GGGATGAGGCCCTCTATGCCGTCAACATCCACAAAGGCGCCGAATTTTTTTATTGAAATGATCTTTCCCTTGACGGTCATGCCTTCCCGGAGCTTTTCTTTCAACTCTTCCCTTTTCTGTTCTCTTTCTTCTTCCAGGATGATGCGCCTGGAAAGCACTATGTTACGGCCGCCTTCGCTGAACTGGGTAATTTTGAAAAGCATATGCTCTCCTATGTAGGTTTCAGGATCAGCAGTTCTTCTCAGGTCCATTTGCGAATAGGGACAGAAGGTGCGGATACTGCCGGCCACCGTAACCTCGAAGCCGCCCTTGATCTCTTTTTTGACAAAGCCCTCCAGCGGAATGTTGCCGCGGTAGGCTTCCTCCAGGTGTTCCCGGGACGACGAACCGCCACCGATTTTTGTTGTGAAAAGCATCTCATTGCGGGCTGCCGAGAGAAAATACACGTCAATAATATCACCGGGTTTGACTGTCAGTGAACCCTCTTCATCTTCAAGCTCGGCCCGCTCTATGAATCCTTCACTCTTTTCGCCAATGTCGATAAAAATGGACTCCGGGGAAACATCCACCACAGTGGCCTTGATCTTCTCGCCGGGGGCCAGACTTTTCTGGCTGACAGTGTCATCCTTGAAGAGATCGGCAAAACTTTCATTTCCTGAGTTGTCATCTGGCATTGGATCACCTGTAGAATCATTATTCATTAAGGAATGGTTACGATAATAAGTTTAGCCCACAACTGTTTCCAGGGAAAGTATTAATATTTGCAGTGGACCGCCAGGGAAAGATACCTGTTTTTTTCTGAAAATAACAAGCGCTTCTGCTGCAGGCCCGCCAGAAATGCCAGGATCTTTTCGTCTGCAACTGACGCGAACTCCTGGAATATCTCTTTGTCCGTCCTGATATCCGTACAAAAAAGATATATCTGCCGTGAAGTCCCATGCAGCCTGTGGTGTAAAACTTTTCCGTCCGAGAGCTCCTGGTGGATCAGAAGAAAATCATAGCCGTCACGGTAATAAAGCAATGGCTTTGCAAGAATGTTCTTTTTCCTTTGTTCATGGTATTGCTGCCATTCTTTTATTTTTCGTAATACCGGTTTCCAGATATTTCGCTGATGCACGCGGTCGCCTTTGTAGTCCTGCACCAGAAGGTTGATTGACTTGAGGACTTCTTTGGGAAAAAGCTTGTAATTATTTGCATGGTTTACGATTGCCCTGATACCGTATTTTTGCGGATCCCTGTATACCGGGCTGTCAAAGCCAAGAAAAAAGGAGGCGGCGGCTAGGGGGCGATAGGGAAAAACATAGTCAAGATTCTCCATGGTTTCGGCTGCTTCAGCTTCGGTGCTGCCGGGAAAGTGAACAATGAGGTTACCCTCCAGCGCCAGCGTGTTTTCCTGGGCGGAGCGCATGGCGGCAATGTTTTCAATGACGCTGATCCCTTTTTGCATTTTATGGAGCAGACTGCTGCTCAGCGCCTCAATGCCGACCTGGATGGTGGCGAGCCCGCCGCGGCGATAAATTGCCAAAAGATCAGCGAGCGGTTCCCTGCCTTTAGGAGATCTTATTTCCGCAAAAAAGGCATAATCGGAACTATCCTGCCCGGTCATGTTAAAAAACTTCCGGGCCTCGCCGGGGGGCAGCATATTGTCGGTAAATGTAAAATCCAGACAACCGTGCCGCTTGGCAAGGGTTTTTACTTCATGCAGCATATGGGCGGCGTTTTTTTGACGGTAGCCGCACCACTGCAGATTGAGGTTGCAGAATGAGCATTTATTCCACCAGCAACCGCGGGAAAATTCAACTGGAATGACCGGGATAAACGGGGTATGCGCAAACCATTTTTTCTTGTCTGAAAAATACACGCTGTAGTCAGGAACAGGCAAATCAGCCAGGGTAGGCAGCTGGGTGCCGGCTCCATGAAGTTTTGTTCTTTGCTGTTTGACCGCTTTGCCGTTTTTTCGTGATACAATATTTACAGGAAGCGGGTTGGGGTGCTGCCCGCCGAGGTATCTGCAAAGGGTCAGGAGCCCGGTTTCACCTTCGCCCTCAATGACATAATCAATGACCTGGAAAGATTCCAGCAGGGACCCGCCGGCCCCGGCGCCACACGCTGAACCACCGAAAACTATTGTTGCATCGGGGTGTTTGTCCTTTATTGCCCGGGCGGCTGCAAGTGATGCGCAAAGCTGATGAAAACAGAGCGAAAATCCTACCAGGGTATACTGAGGCCAGTCATCGGCGTCAATCCACTGTGACAGCTGTTTGCCAAGCTTCTCAAGTAAAGGGGCAAAATGAAAAGAACGCTTGATGTTTGCGTCAGCTTTCCTGACATATTGCATGGCCAGCTCTTCGGCGGCTGCAGTCTGTTCAGGAAAGACCAGGGGGGCATAAAGGGCCTCGCTGACCCAGGGGTTTTGGCTGATCCAGTGGTACAGGTCCGGCCCCAGGATGGCTGCCACTTCCAGATAGGGATGGCTGGTTTCCACAGAGAGTTTTTTTTTTCTGCTCTCCAGATACGCCTTCAATATGCCAAGCTGAATGGACGGCCTGTTAAAAAGGGCCCATGGCATGGAAATGAGTTTGATTTTTTCCGGCCCTGTTTGCGCCGTTCTTTTTGGGGAATTCAAAATCAACCATCAGTTGAACTTATCAGTACTGTTCAATGATTTCAGTGTCAGCCGGAGGCTGGAAAACAAAAATATCATCCTTAATTTCGCGGCTGCCGTAACGGTCGGAATCAATGAGCATATTGTCAAAAAACAGGTTGGTAACCGTGTCAAAATGGTCGGTGATCTGCAGTTGCCTGATCAGGAAGGTATTGTATGAGACCCAGGCATGTATTGAAGCAACATGCGGATGGGAAGCTTTCGGGGTCAGCTTTATCAGAAAGGAGTTTGCCATTTTGTTGGTGAAATCCGGAGCACCGATCTCGAAATCCTGCAAAATGTCACCGGTGCCGGCGAAAAATG
>JAWVYE010000327.1:0-2970 GCA_033722905.1 Desulfobulbales bacterium | reverse complement strand
GCCCTTTCTGCTGCTGCTGTGGGTTGTTCCATGTCCGGCGGCACCGACATTGCCCTGGAGTCCTCCGACCTGGTCCTGACCAGGCAGGACCTGCAAAGACTGCCTCAGGCTCTGGGCCTGGCCAGAAAGTCGCTGCGTATCATCCGCCAGAATCTATTCTGGGCATTTACATACAACCTGGTGGCCCTGCCCTTGGCAGCCATGGGTAAGCTGGCGCCGGTTTATGCTGCAGCGGCAATGGCCTTCAGCTCTGTCTGCGTGCTGGGCAACTCCCTGCGCCTGGCAGGCAATAAAGGGGGCGGCAATGTTTAAGTCAATCCTTGTGCTCATCATCCTGTCCCTGTGTCTCGGCACCGCTGCCTGGCTGTTTTTCATCTGGGCCGTAAAAAAAGGGGCCTTTGACGATGTGGAACGGGCCAAGTACCGTATGCTTGAAGATGATGACGAGCTACATCATGACCGTAGTGATGAAAAAAACAACACAAATAACAGCGCACCAAAAAAATGAATGAACCGCTTATTACCATGGCATTTCTAACCGGCCTGCTTGGTTCAGGTCACTGCATTGGCATGTGCGGGGGCCTGGTTGCCGCCTTGTCGCTTTCCGGGACGGGAAGACAGGGTGGGGTAGCTTTTCAACTTCTTTATAATATCGGCAGGATAACAACCTATGGAGGAATAGGCTGGCTTGTCGGCTGGCTGGGCTCGGCATTTGCTTATGCCAACACCCTGGCAGGGCTGACCCGGGCGCTTCTCATAGGTTCCGATCTTTTTGTAATTATTATTGGCCTGGGGAGTGCCGGACTTTTCGCATTTCTCAGGGTCAATTTCATGCAGCTTGAATTTCCCGGGCCGGTCCAGAGGTTAACCGGCATGGTTGCAAGATTGAAAAAACTTCCTCCTGCCCTTGCCGCCCTTCCCCTGGGGCTGATTATGGGATTTCTGCCCTGCGGTTTCCTGTATGCCATGATAATTGCTGCGGGCCAGAGTGCAAAACCATCCACTGGTGCGCTGATGATGCTTTCTTTCGGCCTGGGCACTCTACCGGCCCTGTTTTTATTTGGTTCGACCGCCCATTGGCTTACAGCAAAAAAGAGGACTCTCATGCTGCGCTGGGCCGGTGTCATGGTTGCCCTGATTGGAACTTACAACCTCTACCGGCATCTTGTCCTGGCGCAATGCTGCCCGCCTTTTCTTTCATTTTCCTGATTTTATCGTATAATTATGATGGCAGGTTATTGAGAAACAGGAGAAAAATGCTTTGGCAAAAGCTGCGGCCAGCTTAATTTCATTCCATTTACATTATTGCCGCTCCATGATGCAGACAACAATAAAAGGCACTGGCTGATGAATGAGCTGCATAACCTTACCCTGGTTGACTGGTCCAGGGCCCAGTTTGCCCTCACCGCCATGTACCACTGGATTTTTGCTCCTCTGGTTATTGGGCTTTCCTGGCTGCTCGCCTTTTTTGAAACCTTGTATGTCAGGACCGGCAGCGAGGAGTGGAAACGCATTACCAAATTCTGGCTACTGCTCTTTGGCATTAACTTTGCCATGGGGGTGGCCACAGGCATAATTATTCTATTTCAGTTCGGGACCAACTGGTCTAATTTTTCCTGGGCAGCTGGTGATATCCTCGGTGTACTTCTTGCCGCTGCCGGCATATGTGGTTTTATTCCCGTAGCAGCCTCCTTTGTCGTAATGTTCTTCGGCTGGGAGCGGGTTTCAAAGCAAACACACCTTTTTGCCACCTGGATGGTGGCCCTGGGATCAAACCTTGCCGCCCTGTGGATCCTGGTGGCAAACGCCTGGATGCAGCATCCGGTGGGCATGGCCTTCAATCCTGAAAAGGCCCGTTTTGAGATGCAGAACTTCTTTGAAGTGCTGCTGTCACCGGTTGCAGTCGCCAAGTTCACCCATGCCACCAGTTCCAGTTTTCAGGTAGCCGCCCTCTTTGTCCTGGCTGTCTCATCCTGGTACCTGCTCAAAGGCCGGCATCAGGATGTGGCCTTAAAATCAATTATGGTGGCAGCGGTTTTTGGTTTGCTGTCCTCTGTTTTTGCAGGCATCACAGGCAGCTGGGCAGCCCATGCCAATGCCGGGAACCAGCCCATGAAACTGGCTGCCTTTGAAGGTCTTTATGACGGCAAGGAAGGTGCCGGGCTTGTGCTAGCGGGCGTCCTCAACCATGAAAAGCATCCCGGCGACGACTCCAGCCCGTTTGTCTATAAAGTTGAAGTTCCCGGCCTGCTCTCTCTTTTGGCCAACCGCAAACCCGGATCATTTGTGCCTGGTATCAATGACCTCGTTTACGGTAACAGCAAACATAATATTACCGGTATGGCCAAAAAGATCGAAAAGGGAAAAATCGCCCTTGAACTGCTGAGCCAGTATAAAACAGCCAAAAAGGGGGCCAATGAAAAACGGGCGGCAATGGCCCTGGCAAACTTTAAAAATTACGAAGAATACCTGGGTTACGGCTATTTACAGGAGCCGGAAGATGCTGTGCCGCCGGTGGCCCTGACGTTCTACAGCTTTCATATCATGGTAACGCTCGGCATCCTCTTTCCCCTGATTTTTCTGCTGTATCTTTACTATACTTACAAAGGTGCTGTTTTCCGCACAAAATGGCTGCTGCGGCTTGGCGTTCTTTCAGTCTTTCCGGGTTATATTGCCAGCCAGGCCGGCTGGGTAGTTGCCGAAGTCGGTCGTCAACCCTGGATCATACAAAATATTCTGCCGGTTTCGGTGGCCCGCTCCAACCTGACCACGGGAACAGTACAAACCTCTTTTTTTCTGTTCCTTTTGCTGGTCACCGTTATACTCTTTGTGGCAATAAATATCATGCTGAAGCAGATAAAAACAGGCCCGGCAGCCGCAAGAGAGGAATAACCTGCCCTGCCCCGGGGCCATTGGGAGTGAACCATGTTTGACGATTATACCATTACCCAACTCCAGCAGCTCTGGTGG
>JAWVYE010000326.1:0-2971 GCA_033722905.1 Desulfobulbales bacterium | reverse complement strand
CGGGCCAGAACGGTATCCTGTCCCACCCGTTCGGCCGCTACCCGCAACATGCCGTTTTTGTTCAAGGTTCCACCGACAACCTTATCCCCTTCTGTTTTGGACACAGGCAGACTTTCGCCGGTCAGCATGGATTCATCAACACTTGAATGGCCCTTCCGCACCGTTCCGTCAACCGGAATTCTTTCGCCCGGCCGCACCAGGATCAAGTCTCCGGCTTCGATATCCGATACCAGAATGGCAACCTGAGCCTCATCTTCCGATCCAGGATTTTTGATCAGTGTCGCCCTGTCCGGTGTCAGTTCCATGAGCTGGCTGATGGCATCGGAGGTCTTGGCCTTGGCACGTGTCTCCAGGTATTTACCCAGGGACACCAAGGCAATCAGCACCGCTGCAGACTCGTAGTACAGGTCCATAACCCGCGCCATGGCGTCAATTCCCAGGAAAATTTCAATGAGATTCCAGGTTGAGTAAATAAAAGCCGCCCCGGTGCCCACTGCGATGAGCGAATCCATGTTAGGTGATCTTCTGATCAAGGCGGGGAAACCATTTAGATAAAAACGGCGTCCGGACCACATGACCGGCAACACCAGGAGGAACTGGGCCATGGCAAAATTAAAGGGGGAATGATGGGGGTCCAAAAATTCCGGCAGCGGCATGCCGAGCATCTCTCCCATGGAAAGAACCAGCAGGACAAAGGCAAAGAAAAAGGCGGGGATAAGCTCTTTTTGCATGCGGGCCAGTTTGTCCCTGGTTTCCCTCTGCTGCCTTACCAGCAGGTTTTCATCACGTTCGGCCAGCGGTTCGGCATCAAATCCGAGACCTGAGATAATTTCCAAAATCCTGCGTTTACTGATTTTCTTCGAATCAAATACTGCAACACCTGTCTCAGCCGCCAGATTTACCTGCATGCTCCGGACTCCATCCTGGGCTGATACCACCTTTTCAATCCGTGCCGAGCACGATGCGCAGGTCATACCCTTGATTGCCAGGTCCAGCGTGACCTCGCTGGCAGGCAATTCAAGTTCAAAACCCAATTGGGCTACCCTGGCGGAAATTTCCTCAAGAGAAATATCAGCCTCATTCCATGCAACGTCCATGGTTTCTGCCGCCAGATTTACGGAAATCGATTTGATGCCATCAACGGATGACAATACCCGTTCTATCCTGGCTGAGCAGGAGGCACAGGTCATGCCTTTGACGGCAATTGTTTCTTTCCTGGCAACGTTCATTGATTTTTTTTACCCTTAATAAAAAGTGTCTTAACAGTTCGTGTCAGTCAACTATAAGCACAAGTCCAGGCTGATACAATCTGTATGTCCACAAACTTTAAAGAAAACGATCGGTTTTATTTTACCATTATAAAAATTCACTGTTTGAAAGCATGCACCTGTATTTATTTTCCCCATAACAGTTTTGCCGTAAAAAATTTTATACAGGTGTATTGGCAAAACCATCAGGCATGATTAGTTTTGAACAAATTACTTTTGCAGGGTATCCGGTTTACCGTTTTGAAGGCAGCTTCACTTCCGTCAAAGTCTTTAACGCATAGTGGAAATTTCCCAGGATTATTAAAAAAAACAAAAAGGAGATCAAAATGGCAGTATTCAAATGTGAAAAATGTGGCGCCACAAAGGAAGGCAGATGCAAACCGAAAAAATGTCCTGAGTGCACCGAGGCAGGTACCATGCAGAAGCAGGAAGAGAAAAAGTCTTCAGGCTGCGGCTGCGCCTGCAAAAAATAGTCACAACCAGCCAAGCCCCTGCCAGAATTCTCCGGCAGGGGCTTTTGTCTTCATCCCCTGATAAGAGATTTCCTTGCCGTAATGTTGCAGTGGCCCGCCTGCAACCTACCGGACGTCCTCTACCACAGTGCAGCCAAGCTCTTAGTATCATGTCATATTTCTGGAATGTTTATTTGACATAAATGAACATTCCATATACTTTTTTGGCTTTGCAAATTTCTGCGCAGGTATTTTTTATACCGGCTGACTTCAGTTCAGATATATCAATATTTTAATAAAAAGGGATCTTGAACCATGCCAGAAAAAATTGTTGTAATCGGCGGGGTGGCCGCCGGACCCAAAACCGCCTGCCGCGTCAAACGTCTCCTGCCTGGAGCTGAAGTTGTCGTTGTTGATCAGGACAGCCTTATATCCTATGGCGGCTGCGGTATCCCCTATTTTGTGTCCGGTGATGTATCGGATGAAAAAGAATTGCGCTCCACAAGCTTTCATGTGGTTCGTGATGAAGGTTTTTTCAATGACGCAAAGGGTGTCACCATGCTGACCCGGACAAGGGCCCTGGCTATCAACCGCCAGGCCAAAACCGTCAAGGTGGAACAGCTCGATACCGGCGAAACAAATGAACTGCACTATGACAAACTTGTGCTGGCCACAGGCGCCATGCCCAACCGGCTGCAGATCCCCGGTGCTGAACTTGATGGAGTGTATGTGGTCAATGACATGCACAGAGCCATGGCCATAAAAAATGACCTGGCCATGGGCAAAGTATCCAGGGCGGTCGTAATAGGCGGCGGGGCCATTGGCCTGGAAATGGCCGAGTCACTGGCGGATCTGTGGGGTGTGGAAACCTCGGTCCTTGAGTATATGGACCAGTTGCTGCCGCGGATAGTCGATCCGGCATTTGGGGCAATGCTTGCAAAACATCTTAAAGATAACAAGGTGGCAGTCTACACCGGCGAATCCGCCACAGGTCTTGAAGGCGATGATTCCGGCAGGGTCTGCAGAGTGATTACCCCGAAGCGGACAATTAATGCGGAAATGGTCATAATGTCCGTAGGCGTGCGGCCGCGAACTGATCTTGCCCGTGAAGCGGGACTGCTCGTTTCGCACCAGGGAGGCATAGTGGTGAATAACCGTATGCAGACCTCCGATCCTGACATATATGCAGCCGGTGACTGTGTTGAAATACTCAACCAGGTAAGCGGCATGAAGAATAATGCCCCCATGGGT
>JAWVYE010000325.1:0-2977 GCA_033722905.1 Desulfobulbales bacterium | reverse complement strand
ATGGCATAGACAGCAGGATAGGTGATGGCGGCCTGGAGCTGTCGGCAGGCCAGCTCCAATTGCTGGCCCTGGCCAGGGTTATGGTACGTGACCCTGAGATCCTTGTATTGGATGAAGCCACGGCCAATGTGGATTCGGAAACGGAAAAATTGCTTGAACAGGCCATTGATGCGACATTATCCCGGAGAACAAGCATTGTCATCGCGCACCGGCTCTCAACAATCCGCCGGGCTGACAGGATAATCGTCATGGCTTCCGGGCGGATTATTGAGGAAGGCACCCATGAAAAACTGATGGCCGACAAGGGCTTTTACCACCGTTTGCAGAATCTGCAATATATCGAGGGGAACCAGAACGCCAGAACACAGCTTTAGTGTTACGGCGTAGCATTCTGGGCGTTTTCCCGCCTGACTTCTGCAAGTACTTTCCGGATAAAGGCAACAAGTTTTTCCTGGTGTGAGCCGGGCCAGTAAATCCTGTCGCATCTTTCACAGATGTGGAATGATTCATAATATTTTTTGGTCAGGGGCTCCAGGCGGTCAAGAATCTTATTTTTGTTTATGGGTACCAGCAGGCCGTTGCAGGGAATACATCTGCTCAAGGGATGCATCTTGCTGCCGAGGTCATAAAGTCTCACTACTTCAGTGAGCTGCCTGGCCGGGTCCAGTGACCTGGGCAGATATCCGTGCATAATGATTTTTCTTTTTAATAAAGAAATATCACGGGTCAGGAGGATCCTTTTCTCGGCGTGGGCGAGTTCGGCCAATCCTTTATCCCCGGTCTCATTGCCATACAGGGTGTCAAAGCCCAGGACCCGGAGATAAATTGCCAGCTTGCCGACATTGACATCAACGACAAACGCGACTCTGTCCAAAGGGGCCGGTCTCAGGATGTCCGGCACCAAAGGATTTACGGGAGGAGTTAAAGGACTTGCTACCACAGTGTCTCTGACCTGAAGTATGTATGCAAATCCTGTCTCTTTACCGTTGACGCTCAGCCTGCCGACAACTGGGTGGGGAATTCCAAACGACTCAATGACATCCTTTATCGAGGCCCGACGGTCAAATTGATGCGAAAAAGAGCTCTTTGCACCAAGTTCTTTGTTAAGCATCTCCTTGAGATAATTATGAAAAATAAAAGTAACAGTTGTCATTTTAAAAATAAGAAGAATTCCTGATAAACTCCTTGCTATTCTCTAAAAAACTTAATAGGTACATAGTTGAGTAATTATTAACGTTAAAAAAAATCCCCGGATTATAAAAGTAAAACAATTGTCGTATGCGGGCTTTTTGAGTTGTTATTGACTTTGATATCTGGTGAAGTGTTATGGCGTCAAGCGACAGAAGGATTATACAACGTTTCCCTGTGGACTTCAGAGTGGATTTCATCCATGCTGGAGATTATATGATTTCCTGCAGCAAGGATATTTCCATGGATGGCATGTTTATTAATACCGATTCCCCGGCACCTGTCGGCACGCACGTGAATCTGATTTTTCCTGCCGAGGGTGTCCATGATGTGGAGGTTGCCGCACTTGTGGTCTGGAACAGGGAAAAAAGCAGCTACCAGCGACCTGGAATGGGCGTCCAGTTCCTTTCTCCTCTCCCGAAAACGGTTAAAAAGAACTTTTTCAAAAACATTGACCGGATAATGATTTTGAGCGACAAGGGGATATCCGCTTAATCAGTTGCCGCCCTATTTCCAGGCATTCTTTGCAGCAGCCAAAGAGAGAATTACGTCAAGCGTGCAAGTAATTCCTCCATGACGGTTGCAAAGTTGCCCTGCAGTGAAACCGCTGCAATGTGGCCCAGTACGGGTTCCCTGTTAATCTCGATAATCGTACCACCCCTGTTATGCACCATAAATGGCAGCCGTGCCGCCGGCTGCACCTGGCATGATGTCCCGGCAACAAGGAGCAGGTCAGCCGGGATCAGTAATTCTTCGCTTTGCTGCAGGACTTTTTCAGGGATACGTTCGTCGAAAAAAACAATGTCGGGCTTGAGTATGGCATGACAGGAGGCACAACGGGGTGGTAGTTGTTTTTTCTTAACAAAATGAAGATCATAGCTATCACCGCAGGAGAGGCAGGAGAAGGTGTCAAAGGACCCGTGGAACTCAACCACATTTGTACTGCCCCCTTTTTGATGCAGACTGTCAATATTCTGGGTGATAACTCCGGCCAGCAGGCCCTGCTCCTCGAGAGCAGCTAGGGCTTTGTGACCCGGGTTCGGTTTGGCATCTATACCGTCCAAAAGAGCGGCAAGCATTTGCCAGACCTTTTCGGGATTTACCTTGAAGGCGCCCAATGTCCCATATTCAATCGGGTCGTATCTGGACCAGAGGCCGTTCCTGCCGCGAAAATCAGGGATATTGCTTTCAGTGCTTACTCCCGCTCCGGTGAGTGCCACCCCGTTGCGTGACATCCTGAACAGAGAAACTGCCTTGTCAAAGAGGTCTTCAGCCATGATTTTTTTTAATTGTGTTTCCTGCGCCGCTCTTTGATGCCGCTTATTTTATTGCAGAACCGTTTGATCACTGAGAAGTACAGCTCACCTGCACTGCTGATCACGGTATTATGCGAAGCACCCGGTACAACCTGGAGTTCCTTTGTCCTGGCCGGTGACTGCGCCTGTAGAATGGCGGCGGAATTTACCGGGATAATTTCGTCATACTGACCATGGATGATAAGGGTCGGTTTGGTGAAACGGGCAATCTTGCGGACATTACGGAAACCGTTTTCTTCTGTAATGCCCAGTCCCGCCACATCAACGCCCAGGTTTATGAGCAGGGGCAGCGAGGTGGCAAAGCCGCTTTCAATTATCACTCCGGCCATATCATCAGCATGGGCGGATGCCAACTCAAGTGCAGCTGCCGAACCGAGGGAGCGGCCCATAATTAATAATGGGCCGTTGTGACCGGCCGCGGCGAGCCAATCCTTTACCGCCGCAAGGATGATATGTGAGTCTGCCAACATCGT
>JAWVYE010000324.1:0-2985 GCA_033722905.1 Desulfobulbales bacterium | reverse complement strand
TCCCCGGCAGGCAGTGGTTCTTTCTGAGCAACAGCTGAAACTGAAGGCGCCGGTAATTTTACGGCTGTCGGTTCAGTGGCCTGAACTTTGGGCCTGGGGAGGGCACTGATGTCAATGGGTGGCCTCGCAGGTTCAGCAGAAATCACGGGGGATGCAGGAGTTTCTGGTTCCACGGGTGCAACAGGAACCGCTTCCTGTAATTGCGCTTTTTGCCGGGGGATCTGCTCAATTGTGCCGGGCGGGCCCTGGTTTTTTGCAGAAAACAGCCACCAGCCTGCCAGTATGACAAGGCCGCAGGCAACACCACCGCCGATAACCATCAAAATGATGCCGGGTTGTGTTTTTTGTCTGCCGGTATCAGCCAGGGGAACAAACTTGCTGTCCAGGGGACGGTGGTCCTCCAGGTGCTGCGGGTTTTCCTCCAGCTTTTTCAGGGCGCGAAGTATTGAGCTCAACTGCCGTTCTCCCTTTTTGCCGCTGCAAACTGCACAAGTGCAGGTTTGACAAATTCAGGGCTTTTATTATACAGGACAATTTTAGTAAAGGGACCGACAAGCCCGTCTATATGCAGACCATGCTCTGCCTGGATATCCTTAATGATTTCCATGGTACCGCTGTCATACCTGTCGGTCATGCTGACGCTGCCATAGCCTAACTGCTGCAGCAGTTTTTTCAGTTTGATTATGTCCTGTCCACTGGAGCGCCCGCTGATAACGCCGGGCAGCGCTTTGAAATTTTTCCAGAAAATATAGGCTTCCCCGGACCAGTATTGCAGAAATTCAGCCCTGTCTACAGAGACCAGCTGTCCCTGGTCATCCGCCATAAAATAGATTTTTTCCTTATCAATAGATGCAACTGCAAGATATCTGGGCCATGAATATCCCGCAAGGTAAAAGGTGAAGACAGCCGGCAGGTTCAGGGTTTGCACAAGGTTAAGATCCGATTCAGTGGCAATCGGCTGTCCCTGCAGGCCAAACTGTTTTGCCGCCTCTAAGAAGAATACCCGGTCAGTGTAAATTCTGGTTTGCTTCACAGTGGTCTCCTGGGCGGGGAACCAGAGCGACAGGATTTTCTCCATTGAATTATTGCGCGAGTTGCGGGAATTGAGGCCTTTCAGGTAATTTAAAAAGTATTGGGTGTTGCCACTTTCGTCCTGTTGGGGCCGGTCAACAGCAGCGGTGCTCTCTTGCTGCTGCCCGGTATCAATGGGCCTTGCGGCATGAGAGTCTTTCGCCCTGGCGATAAAATAACTGTAACCCGCTTCACTGAGAGCGGTGCTTGCCTCTTTGGCAAGATCATATGACTGATATATTCCGGCAACCACAACATATATTGAATTTCCCGCTGCGCTTTCCTGGGTATACATAAAGCTTGGGAACCCCAGGGATATCATCTCCGCAACACGCTCTTCCGCCTGGGAGGCAGAAGGGAAAACCCCCACGTGCACCGAATGCAGGATATTTTCTGCCGCGATTTCAAGGCGTTCTTCACTGTCACCTGCCGCCGGCGACTCTGCAGGCATTTTGGCTTTTTCCGGAAAAATCTCAAGCAACCCCTGGTCGAGGGGGGGCTTTTCGGCTGCAGCGATCTCCTGTGTTTGGTCTTTGGAGATATGCTCTCCCGGGATTGCCGGCTGCTCTGTCTCCTTTCCGGGTGCAACAGGCATTTCCGGGATATCGGGAACAGAAGACGCCGGTGACAGTTCACCCTTTGGCCCTTTGCTCTGGCGTGCCCCTGCCTGCATGGCCGGTTCGGAAGAAGGGCTGCTGACTGCCGGGGGCTGCGGCGATTGGGCTTTGTTAAGATAGAGAAAGAGGGCAAGCAAAGCAATACAGCTTACCACGCCAATGACAAGGCCGGAATGCTTCCGGAATGTATTATATGACGGGTCAGATTTTTTTCTCGAAAGCTCATTGAGCGCCTCCCTGGTAATCTGGCCCGTTACTTTAAAGCTGTTGTGGCTGAAGGCGTTCAGCAGGGCCCTGTCACAGGCGATATTGATAAGCCGCGGAATGCCCTGTGAATAATCATATATGGCACGATAGGATCCCTTATCAAAAGGAGGGCCGGCCCTGTGGGAGGCCAGGGCAATGCGGTGTCTGATGTACTCCTCGGTTTCCCCGGGGCTTAAAGGTGACAGCCGGCAGTTTATAGTGATGCGCTGCCCCAGTTGCCGCAGCTGATGGGAGGACAGCATGTCGCCCAGTTCCGGCTGACCCACTAAAATGATCTGCAGGAGTTTTTCCTGGGTGGTTTCAAGGTTAGAGAGGAGGCGCAGCTGCTCGAGAACTTCCAGGGAAAGGTTCTGGGCCTCATCAATGAGGACCAGCACTTTTTGCCCGCCTTTTTTTTTCTCAATGAGAAAAGTATTGAGCCTGTCTATCAAATCCTTAGTGTTGTCAGGCGTTGAATCAATGCCGAACTCATCGTTAATTGCCTTGAGAAGCTGCAGGGCATCGAGTTTCGGGTTGAAGATATAGGCGGCCTCAACAGCCTTGTCGAGATTTTCCAGAAAAACACGGCAGAGGGTGGTTTTGCCGGTCCCCACTTCCCCGGTAATCTCCATAAAGCCCTCGCCCTGGGAAATGGCATATGAAAGGTGGGCAAGCGTCTCTTCGTGGCTTTTGCTCAGAAAAAGATACTCAGGGTTAGGCACCAGCTTAAAGGGCTTTTCTTTGAAACCAAAAAACTTGTTATACATATATTATCAGGCTTTTATTACCTTGCGATGTTGCGATGTTTTCAGGGGCGCCGGTCTGTCGGCGCAGGATATTATCATTTTGCCGGTCCTGCCTCGAGAGAGTCTTTGGCCCTGGCGATAAAATTGCTGTACCCTTTGCTGCTCAAGGTTCGGCTTACCTCCTTGGCAAGGTCCACTGAATCATATTTGCCGGCAACCACCACGTGAACATCGTTGCCCTTGCGGCTTTTGCCGGGATACATAAAGCTCGGGAAGCCGAGGGCTTTGAGTTTGTCCAGGAGTGA
>JAWVYE010000323.1:0-2993 GCA_033722905.1 Desulfobulbales bacterium | reverse complement strand
AGACTAATTGGAGACCTGGTCTGCATTGAGAGAATGGGCCGGGATTTCTTTCAGGTGCTTGATCTGGTAGCTTGAGATTTCATTCTTGATGATTTTGTCTGAATCAAGAAAAGCGACACTTATCTCATAATTGTCCTCATCAGTTTTTTCCGAGCGTACAACAGTGCCGATTATCAAGAGAGGATTTTTTTCGTTGAGGGAAATATTGAGCTGTATTTTGGCGCCGCTTTGAAAGGGGGTCTCACTTTCCAGGAGGATACCGCCGATGCTTATACTTTTGGTTGTCGCGGTTAACACCGGTTTTTCATGAATGCCAAGTTCCTGTATTTCAACGGATGTGTTGTAGCCCACGCGGATGTTCCGCCTTTTATCCATGGAATAGAAGGAAATATTATTCTTGCCGAAACTTTTGGCCCGGTACATGGCCTTGTCGGCATTCTTGATTAATGTCAGGCCATCGCTGGCGTCAATGGGAAAGGAGGCCAGGCCGCCGCTCAAGGTGATTTTGATTTTTTTGCCCTCGTAACGTATTGCTGTATTTTCAATTTTCTGACGGATCCTTTCACCGATGAGCCAGCCGTTAACCTTGTTGGTATCAGGAAGCAGGACTGTAATTTCCTCCCCGCCGTACCTGGCCCCGATATCTTCAGCCCTTTTTGCCTGCATGATGAGCTGGGCAACCTTTTTGAGGACCTCGTCGCCGGCCAGGTGGCCCATGGTGTCGTTTACTTTCTTAAAATCATCAAGGTCGAAAAAGAGCAGGGCCAGGTTGGAATCATGGCGTTTGGCCCTGGACAGTTCACGGGCAAGCATCTCATCAAAGGCGTTACGGTTCAACAGGCCGGTCAGGTTGTCGAATGTTGAGGATTTTGCCGCCTTTTCGTAGAGATGGATCTCAATCATTTTGGGGTTATGCAAAGACTTGTTGACTGAACAGAAGTAGTCACACACACTTGTTCTGAGGCTTACTTCGCGGCCCATGGCTGCACTGAGATCCCTGCTGTGCGAAATGATTTTATTCCAGTGTTGTTCCGCTTCAGAAGCAGGCAGGTCAAGATTGGTGAGAATTTGGAAAATATATGAATAGACCTCTTTGCCCTTCTGCGTTATCAGGGCATTGAGTTTTTCAATGAGACGGGCGTCATCATCGGCATGCTGTTCAAAATAATCCAGCAGCTGGTTACGGATTACCCCCATAGTTACTCCCCTTATTCAAGGTATACTGCATGCGCCAATTCACTTCAAAGTATAAATATAACGTAAATTAATAAATTATCCAAGCTCTTGTCAATGTGAAAAGATTTTGAAAAATAAAAGCAAACTATAGAAAAGCTATCATATGGTGTGATCAACCAGGTTTGGATATCCGCTAAAAAAAAGCTGCAACAGGTGAGACTTCGGCATATTGTAATTTTCAAATTGATGTTTTGCCGATGACGATATATGGTAACTTTCTCTTGCGGAAATAATGGCATTTAACCTTTATCCCTAACCACAGTGTCCCTGACATATGGAAGAATTTGAAAAACAGATGCTGACCGAGCATTTAACCGACCTGCGCAGCTGCCTTATCTATTCGTTTATTGCAACCGGTGTTGGCTTTGCACTGTCCTATGCCTTTATCAAGCAGATCGGCAACTGGTTTTTCAAGCCCCTGTTCAAGGTGTTGCCCGAGCAGGAGAGCCTTATTTTCACATCGTATCAGGAGGCCTTTTTTTTTACCTAAAATTAGCCCTTGTCTGCGGTATTCTCCTTGCCAGTCCGGTCATTTTCTGGCAGATCTGGAAATTCGTGGCCCCTGGTTTGTATAAGCACGAAAAAAGGCTGCTGCTGCCGTTCTCACTGCTGTCATCCGTCTGTTTTCTCGGTGGCGCCGCTTTTGGCTATTTTATTGTTTTTCCACCCGCTTTTCGTTTTCTCCTCGGGTATTCCGCTGATTTTCTCAGCCCGATGCCGGCAGTCACTGAGTATTTTTCTTTATCCATCCGGCTGCTTATTGCCTTCGGGGTAGTATTTCAACTGCCGATTCTTATGGTTTTTCTGGCCAAGATCGGCATTGTCGATGTACCTTTTCTCAGCAGGAACAGGAAATATGCCATCCTGATAAATTTCATCATAGCGGCAGTTCTGACCCCGACCCCTGATGTTGTCAACCAGCTGCTCATGGGTGTTCCGCTCCTGGTCCTTTATGAAATAAGCATTATTGCCGTAAAACTATTCGGCGGCAAAAAGGTGGCCGGAGACCCGGATGATCCCGCCGTGCAGGAAAGCGGCGAGTGATGGGGATGATGGAATTTACAATTGTCCGGCGCAGCAGACCGGCGCCGGACTTTTTACGATTGCATCAACCTGGCCGCGCCAATATAGTAATGAAAACATGTATGCGCTTCAGGGGAACAATAGTAACAAAGACTCAAGGGTTATTGAGTATATTTCTTATAAGGAGGAATACTTATGCAAGCAAGTTCCGGAGCTGAATTCAAAAAGGCGGTGGCGACAGGAAGACCCCCCAATATAGTCAAACTCTTCCCCCATTCCCAGGCACTCATCGTCAGCGGTAAAGTTATTGACCGGGCCATGCTGGCCAAGGGAAAGGCCATGACCATAGCCGCCAACGGCCGTAACTATTTTGTTATCAGGGGTGCCCTGGCAGCGGCCCAGAGAGCCAACAGCGCCATTATCATAGAAATTGCCAAGTCAGAGGGTGGCGCCAATGCCTATTGTGCCGTGAACTACTGGAATATTGCCAGGCTGGTTGATGCGCTCTGCAACGAGCTTAACATTACCGTGCCGGTTGCCATTCATGCCGACCATTACGGCATAAAAGGTGACAGTGATATTGCTGCGGCGAAAATTGAGATCCCGACCCTGTTCGAAGCGGGCATCACCTCCATTGCCATCGATGCCTCGCACCTGCCGGACGCGCAGAACCTTCTGGCCAATATCGCCTTAAATCCGTATATCCCAAAATGGGCCGGTTTGGAAACAGAGGT
>JAWVYE010000322.1:0-2997 GCA_033722905.1 Desulfobulbales bacterium | reverse complement strand
CAGCCATGGCTGCTGCCAAACCCCCACTGTGCGAGATGGAAATATCAGGTATATCACTGCCGTTATTGTCTTTCCGAAGAAACGGCCTGCCGTTTTCATCGTAGACTACAGCCAGGGTGTACCAGGTGTGAGTATAACCCATTTCCTGAAGCAAGCCCGCGGCAGAGTATTTTGCCGCATAACGGCCGCCAAGCCATTCTTTTTGCCGCTTGACAGAGGCAAGTCCGGCAAAATAGTCCTGTTCCTGGCCGGAGAGATAATGGAAACCTGCATTTTGCTCTCCCTGCATCTGCAGCTCTTCAGTAAAAAAACCAAGATCGAGCAGGACATGATGCATGCTATGGGGATATGCCAGCAACTCCCTGAGCCGGGGGGATGCATAATTTTCTTCCGAAACTATCCAGTTCTTGAAAGGGAAATCCATGTGCTTATTACCGGCGTTCATTGTGTCGAGGGTACCTTATAAGCAGCAACAGGCTGAGAGAGCATGAAAAATTCCTTGCTATTTGCAATGAAAAAAGCTCTTTTAAAATAAATGGTTGTGATATATCTGCAACAATTAATCATAAAGATATGAATGTATTTTCATTGTTGATACTGGAATAATCATATGGAATGGCTGGCCAAGGCAACCGCATTTGACGTGGTGGTGTTTGCAATCTTTCTGTTGTTCCTGGTCCGGGGTGTCTGGATCGGCTTTATCAGACAGATTTCCTCTTTGCTTGGCATGATCGGAGGATTTCTGCTTGCCGGCTATTTCGACAACGAGTTTTATCGTTTAATTCTGCCTTATTTCAATGATTCCCATACTGCATTTCTCGTGACCTATGTTGTGCTGTTTGTGGCCTTTTTCTTCCTGATCAAGCTTGTGGGCCTAGCCCTGAAAAAGGTAATGGATATTACACTCACCCCCTGGTTTGACAGAAGCGTTGGCGGCCTGTTTGGCATTATCAAGGGAATTTTTTTGACCGGCCTGCTTTTTATCATTCTGTCAAGCTACCTCTCCGGTTCGAATAAGTATCTAAAAAATTCAATAACATATCCCTATTTCATGGAAAGCTCAAAGGTAATCCTTTCTTTTATCAGAGACCATGATCTCAGGTCCTATTTCATTCCCAAGGAGCCGGCCATCAGGCTGCCGCAATTTGACATATCTCCGGATGATGAACAAGAGCCTGAGAAGACAGAGGCACCGGAACCTGAAAAAATGCCTGCAGAGACCGAAGGAGTGGAGGAAAAGCCCAATATTACCTTGTAAGGGTAAACTTTCAGCCATCGGCCCCTGTTCTGGGCTTTTACCCTTTTTCCCTTTTCGCTCCGTACCAGCGCGCCAGCTTATGGGGATCTATACCGAGCAGATAGGCGATGATAATTGCCTGGTTAATGGCGGTTGTCTTCAGGACCCCTAATTTTTGCCAGCGCCGGGCAGAAGTCGTAGCTGTCAAGGGCAGAATTATTATGCGTCCCTTGCGTTTCAGCTTCCGCATCAACTCAAAATCCTCCATGATAGGCTGGTCAGGAAAGCCGCCCACAGTGGAAAACATTTCTGGCCTGAGAAAAATTCCCTGGTCGCCATAAGGCATGTGCAGAACCCGGGAACGGAAATTAGCCAGCCATTCTATAATACGTAAGGGCCAGCCCTTGCCGGCAATGGCCAGACGAAAGGCGCCGGCTGCTACTCCCGGGTGTTGCAGGGCATCCTGTGCCTGTTTGACAAAGCCGGAATCCAGGTGTGTATCAGCATGAAGGAAGATCAGGATTTCGCCCCTGGCAGCCTCTGCGCCTGTATTCATCTGGAGTGCCCGGCCGGGAGAAATACTCAGCACCCGGGCACCCAAGGCAACAGCTTTATGAACGGTGTCGTCAGTGCTGCCGCCGTCGACCACTATCACTTCTGTCTCAGGAACTGCAAGCAGTTCCGGCAGGCACCTTGAAATATTGCCGGCTTCGTTTCGTGTCGGGATGATTATAGAACAGATACAGCGGGTATTTATGCCCTTCAGGTTATTTATGCCCTTCAGGGTGTTCATGCCCTTCAGGGAAAATTTTCCATTGATGACAACGGGGCATTGCAAATGTTTGAGGTCTTCCGGTCTATCTATATCGCTTAAGGTATGAAGCAAATCAAAGGTCAAGCCATTCTGGCGGGCCTGATAAATTGTTTTTTCCAGAACGGTATCGCTGCCCCAGGGGATTTCTCTAAAAAGGCATTCATAGACCCGGTTTAAACCGATAAGGTAGTAGCCGCCGTCAGCAGCAGGCCCCAATACGAGGTCTTTTTTGCTGAGGGACTCAAAGGCCTGTTCAATATGGGTCGCTTGCAGGCCGGGACAATCGGTGCCGATAATTACAGTTCTCCTGCTGCCTTGGTTAAATGCTGCTGCAAACGCTGCCGCCATTCGTTTTCCCAGGTCACCGCTGCCCTGGCCCAGATAATTGAAACCAGGGCCCAGCCATTGCTGCATTTGTGCCAGGCTGCCGCCTTCATGGTATATGAAAACCTCCACAGGGCGTAAATGGAGAAGATTTCTGACCTGCAGCAGTGTATGTTCCGCAAGTTTTTTATGCAGTTCAGCCGCTCCCCGCTTGCCCAATGCTTTGGCAAGCCTGGTTTTTGTCGTGCCCGGCACTGGATAGCGGGTGAAAACAATTAACTGTTCCTGGATATGGTTACTTTTCATCCTGAATGGAATTGGTTATCCTATGGTTTTTGCATTCTTATGAATTCTAAGGTTGTTTACCATGAACGGAAAAAAAAGAAAAAGCATCTCTCCCCCGGTGTATCACAAGAGAAGCTATCGCCTGACAGTGGTGGCTGAAGATCTGGTTTCATCCTTTGTCACCGTCAAGGAGACCGACCTGCATATCCTGGCTGCGAAAAACATCACAGAACAGGGCTGTCATGCTGTCCACCTCTACCGCAACCAGCTGGAAAACTATATTGCCGCCCATCCGGATTTTTTGACAGCACTTGTCCCCCTGGCGTATGACACTTTG